>WQWL01000093.1 GCA_009785345.1 Oscillospiraceae bacterium | reverse complement strand
CTGTGATCACCTCACAAGTTATCGGCTCTGCGTCTTTTATCGTCACTGCGCTTTAGCGTCTGGCTCTCGGATAATTGATGTATTCAGTTGTTCGACATTCACTAGAGTTTCTTGTTTGCACTTTGGGCAGAACAGGGGGGAAGTTTTCAAGCACCGTATCTACTCGGACTTTTACCCTTGTTTTGTTAGCGCAAACAGGACATAATAGCCATTTTTCTGTATCTATACGCCTCACCACTAATCTATATTCAAATTTCCGTTTTTCAAACTATAAATCACATCTACTTGCCGTGCAACATCAAGGGAATGCGTAACAATAATCACACATTTCCCCTCGTCGTGTGCAAGCGAGGTCAATATTTTCAAAACCTCTTTTTCTGTCTCGCTGTCAAGGCTGCCCGTGGGCTCATCCGCAATGATCACGTCCGGGTCATGTGATAACGCTCGTGCTATCATTAATAAACGCAACGTGAGAACCGCCGGTTTTGCCGGAGCGCACTTCGGTATAGCCAAAATGACCTAATAGTGTGACTAGTGTAACGTATTCCAAATAACTAGCCTTTTCTTATGGCATCTTTTTCCGCCTGGCTTCGTCAAAATATCTTGAAAGACCACTGGTATTCCTGCAATATTTTTCCTCGTCAGACGAAAAAATCTACCACAATTAAAGTCCAGTTATTTAAAATACGCTACACTAGCTCGTCAAAGGAAAAATCTTTCGGACGGCCTAAAAAATTATTAACGATATCAATGACGTAAAACAATATGTTCATTTATTGATTTAACAAGGTATTCAAGTCAATTATTTTACAGCCTTTACTTTCATAATATTGCAACATCTCGTCAATTTTCCTTTTGTCATAACTCGTAATGCAATCTGACAAAACGCTAACACCATAATTTGCCTTGCGTAAATTGTAACAGGTTGATTTAATACAGGCTACAGCATCTGCCCCTGTTATATAGAAATCTGATATTTCATTTTTAGCAATAAAATCCGCAAACTTCTCGCTTGTTAATGCGTTTCCTTTGTACTTTGTGAAAATATTTTCTGATACCATTTTTAAGTCTGAAACAAATTCAGACCCGTGAGTATTAGGCTTGAAAGTCCTTGTGCCAGCCGATAGATTTTCATGTCTTATATAGACAACATGAATACCGTTTTTAACTGCCCAATCAATAGATTTATTGATATTATCAATGATTTCCTTGTAATTCTTTGTAATATCATTCTGAATGTCTATTACAATTAAAGTCTTTTTCAGCATAACTTCTCCTCCTGAGAGATTGATAAAATTTGCACTCGCAAGTGACATCATAAATATAGTATCACAACGCAAGTGACAACGGTGTGTCCACTTTATAAAACAGAAAACAAAAAAATTATGATGTGGGCAACTGCCAAGAGTGTTTGTAACAGCATGGCTGATTATTTGGTCGTGCAGTTGTTATTTGCGATGAGATGAAGTGTTGTTTAAACGTTTAAACAATGGGCAAATTTATAAAAGGTGAGATAGTAGTTATTCCGTTTCCGTTTTCTGATTTGAGTGCAAGTAAGCGCCGTCCGGCATTGGTGTTGGTAGATTTGCCGGGTGATGACCTGATTCTTTGCCAAACCTTTAATCGACTGCTTACCTACACAAAACTCAATATGAAATCCAAAACCCAACCAAAGAATGTTCTAGCTCTCTTGGAATAAACACAAGCACCTACGGCTCCCCCTATAGCGACTGCACAACCGGTAATGATTAGTGCTAAACCCTCATTGAATACAGTGAACTCAAGAACGATTACAGCAATGCCTGCGGCAAATACAAAAAGAAAGAACCATAAATTTTTCATACCTGTCTACCTCATCTTTATACCAATCACCGCCGAATCATTTAAGAAACGGCGGTGTTGCATTATGAACCTACAAAAATCTTACCAGCAAACGTACAGGGTGCAGATTGTCAAGTGTCTGGCATCATGGATTGACGCGACTGACGCGCAGAATGACGAGGGGCGAGAGTTTTTGGTGAAAATCATCGGGCAGACCCCAGTACTCCAACGCTCTGGTTCTGGCACAGCCTGTGCGTCAGCCCACGCTTCCTTTACAATTTGACGCATTATACAGCACGCTTTTCCAAAGGGTTGTTCCATTCTATATCTAATGCCGCTGAAATTTTTGCAAGTGTAGCTATAGTAAAGTTCTCTTCACCATTCTCCCAACGTGAAACCATTGCCTGTGATACGCCTATCTTGTTTGCTAAATCGTGCTGTGTATAACCTCTTGCTTTTCGTTGTCTCTGAATTATAACAGCGATTTGTCCAATATATATCGCTGTATTGCGTTCCTCTTGTGAAAGACTTTCAGAAAACCATGTACTTTCTTTCGCCTTATCCATTTTTTCTTTAATACTCATCTCTACTCCTCCAGTTTTGCGAAAATATGTTCAGCTCTTATAATCGCCGATTGATAATCATTTGTATTTTTCTCTTTAAATGCAGTTAACAATATTGCACTTTCATTATCTGTGTAAATATAAATATATCGCTCATTGATTTGACTATGCGGATGACGGATTGCATACAGATTGGGATTACTGGTATATTTCAAGTATTCAAACTGTTCCAAATTCAGTGCATTCATTCCCTCACTGTCCAATACAGACAGCCATGAGTATAACCATCTCAAATATCTTTTCATTTCGCCAGTGCTTTTCCCGAACATTCTTTTCACCTCGTCCGGAAAGCATTCTGCTCGATAAATTCGGCTTAACCCTGCCAACTTTTGGATTTCCAGAGCACTCGCCTCCTAACATCATTATATAACTTTTAAATTATATTTGCAAACATTAAAATAACTCTAAGAATAACCACTCAACCGTTCTGAAAGCGTACCCGTATGTAGCTCAAAAAGATGATTATCATAATCATAAAAATAAATCGAGCGCCCCTCACCATCAAGTCTTGTTCGCCCTTGAACTATTTGTGCATCCACATCTTCAATACGCTCAACGAAATCATCGAATTCACTATCTTGAATTGTAAACGCAATGTGATTATATGTGCGCTCCGGCAAAGACTCCCCTTGGTTCAATGCAATCCATAAATCACCTATGAGAAAATATTTTGCGCTCACGCTCGAATAAACCTCCTGAGCCTCAAAAATCTTTTCTAAAAAGACAGCCGTTCGCTGTAAATCCCTAACCACCAAAGTGATATGACTGATGCCTATGATCAAAAAAATCACTTCCAAACATAAATTAATATTATTCACCATTGATTGCCAAACCACCCCTATAGTCTAGCACCTACTTCGGATAGTAACAATCTTCCATCCAGCTTTGCGGATTTTCATCAATATATTGCCAAATGCGTTGATATTCCGCATGATCACGGATGATGTGGTCGTGGTAGGAGCGTTGCCAAATATCAAGACCTGCTTGCTTGTTAACGAATCTTTTTACCGATGAAATCAGCTTTGGAATCATTGCACTCGTAGGGCGCGGCATCCCTGACGCGCCGCTGTTCAAACCATGAATAACTACAATCAAATGAACATGATTAGGCATAATAGCATATTTGTCAATATTTATTCCATGATTTCTTTTGCGTAAAAATTCAATTGTTTCTAGCGTAATCTTGCCATATTCCGATAACTGGATACACGGCGCGTCAAGGATGCCGCGCCCTACAATTTTCCCTAAAACTGCACATTTATCCTTCGTGCAAAATGTTAGGAAATATGCACCAGCTTCATTGTAGTCATATCCTTTCAACCGTGGATGTTTCCTTATTGGTAAGTCAGCCACAAATCTTTCACCATCACCTTTTCATATAATACAATGCACACAGTGCACACCGTCTCCCCTACAGCGACATCGCTCGTGCAACAATCAAACCAAGAATAAACAAGCTCACCAAAGCCTCTGAACCCGCCATCATCTTCGCCATATGCGTATAAAGCGTCACAGACGCAGGAGAAAACGAAGTCGCCGTTGTAATCGACATATACAAATAATCCAAAAACCCCGGAGTCCAATGCTCCGGCGCAAACTGCGCATCAGTTGACATTTGCTGCGGAAACACAAAATCCGGATAATTCTTACTACGAAACACTGTAGGCAACCCCAACGCACGAATCTCAGGCCCACCCGTATCCAGCTCCCAATAAGCCAAAGAAAACACACCAATATTGACAACCCACAAAGCAAAACCTACCAACAACAACTGATGCGCCAGCGTAACCGTTGCCGGATTAAACATATCATAGATAAACCACCCCATACAGATCAGATTGATCAGTGGCAAGACAATAACCACCGCAATCGACAACGCACGTGCCGATCTCGATGGCTTAGTATGGCTGCCTGTATAAGCCAGTATGGACGAAATCAGCATCACACCTGAAATAACCGGCAACACCCAAACAAAATCAAAGCTTATGGCATAAGCAATCCACGTCTGCCCCGCTATGACCACCAATGTCATAATGAGCGCCGCAATACGTGTGCGAAAATAGGAACTGACTTGTAAGCTTTTAGTTCCGGTGTTTCGATTCGTATCCGAAGATTGTTGTACACTCATACGAAAAGCTCCTTACATGTTAGAATTCCACGCTCATCCGGCGCATCAAGAATACCGTACCTTACAATATGTTTCAACCATTCCACTACTTTACAATACAGTTGACTTCTACATCCACTTCACATCCTCCCAAGACATGAAATAATAGTCCGCAAGCCGCCTTATTTGCTCCTGATAGTCTGCCATGGACGCATCATAAACCGCTGCAACAATAAATCCGGCTGCTTTAGCCGACTTTATCGCATGAAGTGCATCTTCAAACACAATCGTTTTATCTATATCCGTTCCAAGAAACTGAGCTGCTCTTATAAAAATATCCGGCAATGTCTTGGTTGTTTGCTCATCACCACAGGTAAATATTTTCCCAAAATATTTTGAAAGATCCAGTCGCACAAGCGCAGGAGCAACCAAATATTTTTCAGTTGCAGTGGCCACACACATTTTTATGCTGCGCAAATGCAATGTTTTCAGAAGTGAAACCGCACCCGGCTTTGCCTGCACTTCTTTAAAATAAAATGGCTCCATCAATGCATTTTGCTCGTCTGTAAGTGTTTGTATCGACTTGTTGACCCCAAGTTCCGACTGTAAATACTCCGACACTTCGCGTTGGCTCATGGACAAGGCTTTTTTCTTAAGCGCTCCCCCTGATTTAACACCTAATTGCACCAAATACTCTGATTCCATGGATTGCCACTTCCACATGGAGTCAAGCACTGTTCCGTCTATATCAAAAATTGCACCTTTAACATTGCTTAAATCAATCATATTCTACCCCTCACCATCACTTGTTAAAATCTTATATAGTGATTATACCATTATCTCTTAATCTTGCACACTTGTTTTTGATATGATATTGTAGCTTCAAAATGAGGAGAGTTACTGTTCATACCCCCATGTCATCCTGAGCAAAGCAAAGGATCTTGCTCTACCAACTTACTGAGTTTTAAGATTCTTCGGTCGCAAGCTCCCTCAGAATGACAAAAATGGATGATTTCCGGATAACCTCTGAACTGTAACTGAGGAGACACTATGCTATACGATAAAGTACTCGATTACACTCATAGCCAAACTTACCCCATGCACATGCCCGGACACAAGGGCATGTCTGCCCCCCATGCGCCCAAATTACCATTCGACCTCGACATCACCGAAATCCACGGATTTGATGATTTGCATAACCCGAGTGGCATTTTGCTTGAAATTTCTTCACTGGCTGAAACGCTCTATGGATCAAGCAAAGCTTTTCCGCTAATCAACGGTTCAACCGTGGGCATACTGGCCGCAATCGGCGCACACACAACACGAGGAGACCAAATTCTTGTCTCAAGAAATAACCACTGGTCAATAGACAACGCCGCCGCATTATTCGGACTCGAAGCCGTCTACATCCCTCCGGAAATCGATGAGCATACCGGCATTGCAATGAGTGTCAACCCAGAATCGATTGCAGATTATTTGACAACATATCCGGATATAAAGCTCATCATTGTCACCTCGCCATCATATGAAGGTGTCGTCAGTGACCTAAACGCAATAGCAGATATCGCTCATGCGCACAATATCCCTCTGATCGTTGACAGTGCCCACGGTGCGCATCTCGGATTTTCCAAAAAATTCCCACCGAGTGCAACTTCGTCCGGCGCAGACATTGTCATCATGAGCTTGCATAAGACTCTACCTGCGCTTACTCAGTGTTCATTACTGCACTTGTGTAGCAATCGCACAAATACAGAGGAGACCAAGCGCCTTTTGTCCACGCTGCAAACAAGCAGTCCTTCATATGTACTCATGACATCCATAGATTATTGTCTACGGTTATTAGACACCCAACACGAAAGTCTCTTTCGAGCGTACGAAAAAAATCTAGCTCGCTTTGATCAATCTATCATGGAACTGAGTAATCTTTCGGTACTCTGTCATGGTACAGATGTGAAGCCGCATGGCTTTTTTGACTTTGATCCCGGCAAGCTAGTCATTTGTGCAAAAAAAGCCGCAAAAAGCGGCTTTGAACTTGCAGACATCCTGCGATTTGATTATAAAATTGAAGTCGAACGCACAACACAGGACTACACGCTGGCCATGACCAGCATCTGCGACACCGCAGAAGGATTTGAGCGTCTGGCACAAGCGTTGATTGAAATGGATTAGTGGGCTACTCCGACTCAGGAACAGAAAAATCAACTATGCCATCGCTGCTTCTATCATCCCCCGGAAACATCTCTAAAACCGCTTGCTCCGCAGTCGCCATAACACTATAGAGATTCATATGCTTATCAAACTCAGCCTTATATACCGCATCGGCCAAGTCTGCAATCTTGCGCACAATGGCCGTACTCTTTTCATCTTTCGGAAACTGCTTCTGCCCACCGCCGGGCGCACCGACCGTATGAGAAAACATGTGCAACGTCTCATCAAATTCAAGGACATATAAAAAATCATTCTTTGCCCTCGCAATGACCAAATTTCCCGCCGAAGCTTCCTCAAGCATACGATTACCATCAGCCGGTAACAAATCTAAATTAATATGTTCCACAAAATACTCCCATCTCTTTAACCATTTTGTACATACTAACCCTTAGACAGATAATTGTCAATTCAAAGCACACCACAGCACTAACATCACACAACCCACTCATTCCAAGCTTACAGGGTGTTGCTGATGGTTTTTTGTTTCGCGAAGTGTAGGGCGACGAGACCCGTTCCGAGCGAAACAACAAAATCATGAGCAACACACTACACTACCCCACACTACACTACCCTAAAATATCTACAACCTGATTGCCACTATCCCAGCGCACATCAAACCCAAAGGCATGGGCGACATAAGCTATTGGGACAAATACACGACCACTGATATTGTGTGACCGCCCCATTGCGCTCGGTAGAGGGACATCTGTTGAAAGAGTTACACTGACTTCACCAAGCGTGATCGTTGCAGTTTGCGTCGCACCATTCCAATTGACCTGTGCACCGAAAATTTCGGCAATGGCACTGAGCGGAATCATGGTTCTACCATATGCAAGATCTAGAAAAGCTGCGCTGTCCATTTGGCGGCGAACGCCATTATGAATATACTCGGTATCGCCAATTGTAAAGCGCAATTCAACGGTAGGTTCTTCGCTTACACCGGCAGGCTCGCTGTCTGCCCTCACAAACACCCAATCGCTATATTTAAAAGTTGCGACATCACCATCCATACTGAACTCACCAACAGAACCAAACATTCTTTGTCTGCCCGGGAAGTGGAACATATCTCCATCCACTCGATCCATCAAAAACATCATACCGCCCTGACCGAAATAGGCAAATCCGCTTTCATTGATGCCCACGATAGATTCAGGTGTTGATGGGTTGATGATCGGATTGCCGTCCGCATCAAGCACATGATATACACCGACCCATTTTTCAAAATCAGCACTTACCGGAGACACTGAGATTCTTTCGCCCAACATTTCATCGCCGAAAAACAAGAACATCAATTCGCCAATGAGTTCAAAATGCACCTCAACGCCAATTTCCGTACTGAATCTGCCATTACCCACATGCGTCAGCTCAAGCGGCAGAAGACCAACTTGGAACGCAGGGAAGAGCAGCGTGTCGTCATCTGTCAGGATCAGCTCGCCCGCTATGGTGTACCAGCCAACCAACTCTTGCAAATCTTGCGGAACAAATCTGTTTCGATCATCTAAATTCACAGTGGGAACAGGAGGTGCACCTGTTTTTTCATATACAGCGGTACTCAACGCCGCCAGCGCCAGATGCGTCACTGCCGCCACACCTGTAATGCTATTGCTCGACACGAAGACACCGAAGCCATTGTCAAAATCCAAGAGCATTTCAGTGGTGTGTTGCAGTCCGCCGGCATGTCCTGTGGTAACAAACCCACCCGGACGAGGCAAACTCATAAGCCCAAGACCCATCTGCATATTGCCCGGGCCGAATGTGGGATATATAATACCTAAATCCTGAATTTCAGCCATTGCACGTACGGACTCTTCCGAGAGTAGCTCGCCGCCGCCGCTGAGCATTGTACGCATAAACTGCGCCATATCAAGTGCGTTGGAAACCATACCGCCCGCAGATGTCGGGCCGACATAAAGAACCCATTCACTGAGCGTGGTGGCATCATCATAGGGCAGTGCCACATAAGGTCTGTTGCGTGGAGTTATTTCAAAGCTGCTTGAAACCATATCGGCAGGCGTGAATATATGCTCCTGAGTGTAACGCACAAATCCATCAAAATAATTTTCACTGCCGGTAAGCCTAGCAACAAGTATCCCCAACAACGCATACGCGGTATTGTTGTAAGTCATGCGGTTCATTTCTACATTTTGCATATGCAGATCCGTAAGCAGGGGCATCAATCTGTTCATTAACGTTCTATCGTGTGCGTAAGGCGTAGCAAATCCATCGCCGCTATACTCGTGCGCACCGGATGTGTGCGTGATGAGCATTCTAGTGGTGATATTTCTGTAATCGCCACCGTAAACAGGGTGCGGCAACATACTGAATTCGGGAAGATAAGTGACAATCGGTTCGTCCAAATCTAATATACCCTCTTCCACCAATTGCAATATCGCAATGGTCGTAAACACTTTGGCCGTTGAGCCTATATTAAATAGTGTATACGATGTCACAGGCACTTGGTTTGCCACATCGGCATAACCAAAATTCTGAAGCCATGTAAAGCCGCTGTCTATATCCACCACAGCCATAGTCATACCCGGTACGGACAACGCCTCCATAAGTTCGGCGGCGGTCTCAATCGCTACTTGTCTGGTGAGTGGAAATTCTCCAACGGTCTCTTCGTAGGCGCTTGCCATAGCCATAAGCGGTGTAAGTGCCAGCGTTGCTGTGATTAAAACAGCGATTACTCTTTTGAACATTTTTTGCGTCATAAAAAATTCTCCTATTTTTCTTGGTTGCCGAGCGGCGATGGAATTCGATGCTCAGCAACCTGATTCTATCACACAAAACATGACACCTTTATGTCACATTTCATGGGGATATGTATTGTTTTTCATCTAAAAATCTGTGTCAGCGTATATTTTACTTGTGATGTGATATGAGACAACAAATGCAACTGTCGCTATGATAAGTTGCAATAAAGAAATGACAGCCGCTGACATTTCCGCTCTACTGCCTAACCATGAGATAAGGAGCATAATGCCCAATGCTCCACCCAAGCATACCGTGAAAAACATCTCACCTCTGGTTTCGCCAAATTTTGTACTGCCTATAGGAGCAAGCAATGCGAACATAAGCAAAGCCATGCCGAAAACATATGCAGGCTGACCAAATGCTGTTTCTGTAACGTGATGCAACATATATTCATGGAATATAAAACTCACACCCAAGACCACGCCACAAAGTACAAGCCCTACTAATGCAGCACTCAACACGCTCAGATAGAAAGCGGCAACCATGTTTTTTCGTCTCAGCGGCATAGATGCCTGATACTTTTCCCATTGCAATTGATTTTTGGCACCCATACTGATCATGATCAGGTACGGTGGTATGCCTATAGCTGAAAGTACAAAAAAGTTATAAACCCAGGTATTACCTGTGATGAGCAAAGCAACAGCCAAAGCGCAGGTGAGTAGGAGTGCGATTTGCAAATTGCTCCGCACAGAGTAAAAAGAATATATCAAAAGTCCTCTGATTGGATGAGTTCTATTCATCATTATTGTTTCTCTCCCTTCACGAGCATGAGCATAATCTCTTCAATGCTTATGTTGTCAATGACAACATCCCGATATTTCTTTTCGACAGCTTTTCTGTCGGAAACGAGCACGTCAATTTGATAATCGTGCTTTCGATATGCGAGCATATCGGCCCTGTCAATTTCCTCAAACTGAGCAGCCTTGCAACGCATGACCCCATAATTGTAAATCAAATCATCTTTTTTCTCGCTGAGGATAATGCTGCCGTCATGGATAAAGGTGATATAATCAGCTACTTTTTCCAGGTCGCTCGTTATGTGCGAGGATAGAAAGATAGAATGGCTTTCATCTTGCACAAAGTCTAAAAATGTATCCAGTATATCGTCACGAACAATAGGGTCTAACCCGCTCGTTGCTTCGTCCAAAATCAAAAGCTTCGGATGATGTGCGAGTGCAACCGAGACACCCAACTTCATGGTCATCCCTCTTGAAAAAGCCTTAATCTTCTGCTTTTCCGGAAGTTTGAATTTGCGTAAGTGTTCCTTAAATAACTCATTATCCCATTTTGAATAAATCTGCCGCATAGCCGAAGATATGTTTGCCGGTGTCAAGTGTTCAGGGAAGCAGTTTGTATCATAAACAACACCTATATCATTACGGATGTCAGTGCTGTCGTCAGCCACTTCTTTTCCAAAAATTTTAACCGTTCCGCTGTCTTTTATTAGTGTGTTAAGGATACAGCCGATTGTTGTGGTTTTGCCTGAGCCATTCTCGCCTACAAAACCCATTATTGATCCGCTGGGTATGGAAAAGGAAACATTATTTAAGGAAAAATCCGATTTTTCATATGTTTTTGTCAAGTTTTGAACTTCTAAAATTGTATTCATATTTATTCGTCTCCCTGGAAAAATATCTTTAATAATTCAATGAGTTTGTCCACAGGAATGCCATTTGTTCGCCCGATTTCAGCAGCTTCTTGCAGATGTTCTTCTGCCCTGCGCTGCTGCTCTTCTTGAATAAAGTCCTTGTTTTGTGCTGCGACAAAACTACCGCGTCCGACAGTCGTGTCAATAAAGCCGTCACGTGCCAAATCCTCATATGCCTTTTGGACGGTAATGACGCTTACATGGATTGATTTTGCAAGTGCGCGCATGGACGGAAGCGGCGCTCCTGCCTCTAACTCTCCACTCATGATCATGGCCTTTATCTGCATAGTGATCTGCTCGTATATTGGCTTACTGGTGCTGCTGCTGATGATAATATCCAATGTGGACACCTCCATATAGTGTGCTTATTGAACAAGTACATTATAGCAGGG
>WQWL01000092.1 GCA_009785345.1 Oscillospiraceae bacterium | reverse complement strand
TTTTTGTTGTCAGGTGGTGCAGAAAAACCGCAGTAATGCTTGTGCCTTTCAAGGTTTTTATGTGCCGCATGGCAGCAAAAAGACAAGGCAAAATGCACAAGTTATTTCTGGACAGTTCCTAAGTATGAATTTATTCATACTATATGCCTAGCTCCTCATAAAACATATTCAACTGCGTGCCGACATTTCGCATTGCAGCTTCAATTTCTAACATATATTTTACAATTTCCCTTTTATACACGCTGTCACTCTTCAATACTTGTAATATATCATCTCTATCACCTGCTTTTAGAAGAGATGCCGCAGCATTATATCGTATATGCCATTCCGGGTTAGATAACGCATTTTTAAGAGCTTCGACCGTCTCCGGTGCCGGATATTTGCTCAAAGCAGATGCTGCCTCAATAGATAAATCAATGTTTTTATGATTGTAGATAAACTCAATTAATATTGGGCGTATCGGATCATAAGCATACTTCTTATAGTAGCGAATAATGGCAGCGCGCACCTCTGTGTTTAGTGATTTATCTTGTAGTGCTGACAAAAATATCTCTGTGTATTGATTCGAAAAATCCGTTATATATTGCACTATCGAGACTCTCAAGTCACTATTCCAATGTCGCCCGTCATTCCAAAGGTGACTTGCAAGTTCTTCTTTGTCTCCTCTAAACTTTGACAGTTCAATTGTCAGCAAATGACTGTGCATAAATAGAGATTTATCATTAACAACCTGAAGTACATTAAACACACCTTGAACACTGCCTATACTGCACAGTGCACTTATAACCTTAGTGCGACAATGAATGCCTGAATCGTTAATATATGAAATGAACGAATCGGCTAGTTGCCCATATGAATCGCCAACCAATTCCGGGAAATTGCTAATAAAGTCAGTAAAACATGTTCGTTCAACACGAGATTTTCGACGATAAATGTAGGCAAGCTTGCGGAAAACTTCATATCTATTTTTTACATACTCGGTGTATGCCTTTGGAAAATTTGTTTTTAACGTCTGTAATGCTCGAGAGTATGTGATGAGGTGCCTTGTTTTTGGCAACCTCTTTAATAAGAACTTATTGTGCTTAGGTGATTCACTATTTACATGTCCGGTTATTATTGATTCTGTATAAAGTATGGTTAGCCATTTTTCAACTTTTCTTGCTGATGGGGTATGCCTTGCTCTGCTATACCTGATGACTATAAAGTTGAAAATCATCAACGAAATACAGGCAATCATGAATAAACCAATGGCAACATATATTCTAATGTCAGTAACCATGTTAATCATCATTCCTTTCGTGCACCACATGCATCACGTGCGGTAGCGACATGACGCAGCGACATGGCATGCGGCTTCAATGTAAAACAGGTGATGCGATATTATTACTGTGCTGCATTCAATTCCACAACTCTTGCATAATAAAATAAGATTGTTTTAGGCGCTCGTGGGTTTGTATGTCGTAGCGTCTCCATCCATTTAACGGTATAGGTGACATTGGTGCTTCTTCGCCTTCCGTTGCTATACCAATGTAAATGTTTTGTATACGAATACCCTCTACTCCAAATCTCACATAATAATCATCATGTACCTGCATGTAAGATGGGTCATAAAAATTTAGCATCATCCATGGCAAGCGTATTTCTACTAAGTTATCACCAAAATAGAAATCAGCCAATGAGTTAAAGTTTGGAGATGCCGGATTTCCTATGCCGTGGGTGAGAATACCGGTATCCCAAGAACGCATTCGCACCAATTCTTGAACTTCATCTGTAAGCATTGCAGCAGATTCAAAAATCTCTGCATCAAGAATTGTTGTGTTTTGTATTCCGAGAAGTATTGGTACAAACTCTGAATTCCACATAGGCGGAATGCTGTGCGTATATGGATTTATCCCTGTCATTTCTTCACTAAATCGCTGATGTGTTGCATGATAACGTTGATTTACCAGTAAACGACTATTGTGGGTTCCGGAGAGGATCAGCAAGAAGTCGGATGGACGTTCAAAGTTTAAATCATTATACATTGAGGTGCCGGTGTGTGGGGTTACGTCAATTGGCAGATATAGGGTATTGTGGGGATTTACTCCCTCGCCACGTATCAGTAAATATAGACCTTGATATGTGTATTGCGCGTATATGCGTATTCCATCATATTCGTGAACAAAATAGGATTCATCCCAGTCGTCAACATTTCCATCAATTACCACAGGGTTTTCATAACGACCGGGGTCAAAGGCCATAAGCCCATAACTTTGGTCGACTGCCTGTACATTATGCCAATACTGGTAACGCCATGGATTTGATGAAAACGCTGTGTTCCATGTACGTCGCTCCCAGTTATCCTGCCATGTAGAAATTATGCTTCCGCCCCAGTTTCTTTCTTCAAGCTGTGTCACCATGTTGGCAAGTGCTTCTCCTTGCTCACGCTCTGTGAGAGGATATCTGTCATCCCGATATGGTGAACGAGCAGTAGAAAATCCAAATCCTGTTGCAATAACCGGCATTGTGTGATACTGCACAAGTAAGTCTAAATATCCGTTATATATACAATTCCAATCTAATCTAGCAAAAATCGGTGCAAGCTCTGTATATTGTTCGTGTGATATGTACCTTGAAAAATCGTCTGCGAACTCAAACAAGCGATATGCTGCAAATGTTCCTGCAGGCATTGACTCGGTTGGCAGGATGTTTTCAGCGTCTAATTGTGCGTATTTTCGCAACTGTCTGGAATAAGCGGGCGCATACTCCAAAAAATCAGTAATCGGACTTGAAATAAACCCTATAGGTCGCTGTGTTTTAAATCTTCTTGATTCATAGGAAGTAGCTGTGTCCATCACTCTGGTCAACATAACTTCAAACGGTGAAGCCCCCTCTGCCGAACTGAAAAACTCTCCTTCAAAACTCGCAGGTGCAGTACGATCAAAGTGGTTCATAAATACAATGGCATCCGGATCCCATTCAGTGCCTGCTACAAAACCAACAACCCATTCTGATACATCAAGCAAAAACATCTCAACACCTGTTCTTGAGAAAAAGTTGATCCTGCGTCCATGAATAATGTCTATTGCTTCTTTTAGATTGGTAGTCAGGCTGTCATAATCGTTGCCGGCAATACCTTGCAATAGAAGTAAAGGTTCTTCTGCATACGACCTGTTATGCCTATAAAAAGCATAGTAAAAGTTAGAATCCATCGTACTTGGAACATAAACTGTGTTCGCACCCATCGCCTCAATGTGTTCAAACCACCTGAGATAATCATATACATATGCACCGAAGTCCCATGCCATATATCCCGGAATTGATGGTGTCATTTCTACACCACGTAATTGAATCGGAGAAAATGTTCCATCTTCGTTTTGCTGCATTATGGATTCGCCTTCTGTGCGAAACTCCGCAGTAATTGGCGCATTGGGTCTAAGGTCAATGAATACGCTTCTGGAAAAATATGCATAGAGCGATCCAAGTACGATTGTTATTATTATAAATATCGCAATAATATATTTTAGCATTTTAAGATCGCTCCTCTCTTTGGTATTTTACAATGTTTATCGTAGGGGCGGTTGTCCACAACCGCCCGTTACCTGTCTATTGCCTATGTTGCGGGCGTTTGTGGACAACCGCCCCTACAGGATTCTGGCTAGATTTTTGCAATTGCTTAATTAATTTTACAATTACTCTAAAATCCATTGTGCGTGACGTGAAGGGTGGCTATACTGGCGTAGTGCTTCTATATGATTGTCCAAAAAGCGTCCACGCTCTATCATGAAGTCGCGTGACTGCTCCATAGCTAACTCAAAACTTGCCGGATTCATTTCACGCAATAAATCATCGCGCGCTTGCCTAATAGCTGCTTCATAAGCCTCTTCGCTCATTCCTTCGTATAGGTGCGCTATCGCCACTCTTTCTGCATGTGTTGACCGACGGCGTGCCATTGGACTTACTTGGAATGGGTCAAAACTGTATCCCCAAACTTCAAAGTTGCGATCAACTGCACTGCCTAACCAATCTTCAACATCCTGCATATAATCAATCAATCGTTCCTCAGATAATGTCCTTTCGCGTAAGCTATGCCAACGACGTATAACTCTATCTGTGAAATCGGGACACATCATCAATCTATCAAACCATCCACGATTAGCAAGAATAAATTCATCTACAGGCATGGATAGGAATAAATTATCCATAACATTATTGAAATCCCAAAGAGGACCTGCTGTAATTCGCGGATTGCGTATATCTTTATTAATATAAGTCGAGCCTGACCACAGGTCATTATTAGCAATAAACTCATTGATTATGAAAAAGTTGACAAAGGAGTCGGCATCAACATAATCCTGATATGCACGGGAATCCCATACAATTTCCGGTGAGAATAAATATCGCTCTGTATAGCTGATACTTCTCGCTACATAATCACGCACAGATTCACTTTGTTGGGATAATCCGGGGTATCTAATTTCCCAAGACGAACCTCTTTCTATACGATAGGTATATGAAGCCAATGTGTTCACCATGCGATCAGGTGTGTGAGTAAATGTGTCTATGCGTGCAATATAGCTAGTGGCAGGCATACCTTCTCTATAGCGATTTAAATTTACCCTGTGATGATCCGGACGTATCGTTTCCATTAGAACATAGACACCTTGATAATCACCATTTAATATGAGTTCAAAGAACCGCACTTCCGGAACAAAATGTCCCGGTCCCATAACCTCTGCACCAATGTTCATCCACATATAATTACGCATCAAAGTTTTATCTAAAAACGGACCATGCAGTGCCCATTCCGTATGAGCAGCCATGCCCAGTAGTGGCAAAGGATTGTCCTCAGCATCAGGATCGATTAGGCTAATACGATAATTTGGTTTGTCAAAGAAGCGCGAAGAGTTGCCACGTATGCGCATCATTGCTAAAGATTCATGAGTTGGAATATCACTTTCATGATTCCAGTTATTTTGATTATCTATCACCGACACCGAAACTTCTATTTCAGTCTCACCATTGGGACCTGTGTGAAATGAGCGTCTTAGGTCAGCAGTATAGATGCCCTCTATAAATGCAATTGGTCTACCTGGTATTTCAGCACCAAAAGTATCGATTATAATGAGTGGCAAATGCGTGCATAGCTCGTTGAAATTGCAATCCAAACAAGGTCCTAAGTCTGCTTCACTTGGGCTCTCTAGATGCTGATGATGACGCTGTACGTCATCATCGGCACCGAAAGTTATCAACACTAGTGCAATTACAGCAAGAATAACAAAACTTGTTATAAAATAAATTGTACTACGTCTCATGGCTTTGGTTTCCCTTTCTCTTCGCTATACACGAAATTTATTAAGCAACTTACTGATGAATTCAGTGGTTGCTTAACGGGATTTAACCGCTTATTTCATCATTTTGCGTAACGACATTTACATATTCCATACCGTCAATTTCGTATAACAGTTGTGTGATATTCTTTTCTTTTTTATATGTACGATTATACGTATGCCTACCCATTTCAAAAATAAACTCTACAGTCTCTGGAGTAGTATTCTTTACACGAAGTTGTGGCTTCATGTCGAAATGTTGGAAAACAATACCTTCTATATCGCCTTCAAGACTCTTCTGTGCTTTAATTATGAGCAAGATTCTGTTTTCGTTCCGTACTCTTCCTAATAGAAGCAGCACTGCGAACACAATACCACTACCAACAATCGCTGTCCAAAAGTCGCCTACACCGCTACACAAGCCTACGATAACTGCCCAAAAGATATATGTCGTATCTCTTGAGTCTTTAACCGCAGTACGGAATCGTACGATTGAAAGCGCACCTGCCATACCTAGTGCCAAGGCGACATTGTTGCCAATAACCGTTATAACCGTTGCCGATAGTATAGTAAGTGTAATAAGCGATACATTAAACTTCTTGCTATAAGTTGTGCCGGCATGAGTAAACCAATATGAAATATAGATTATTACACTCAGTAGGGTTGCTGCAGCAATGCGGATAAAAATATCTTGTACAGTTAATCCGCCGCTATGTTCTAAAACTTCCAGTAAAATCCCTCTCATTTTTATACCTCACATTTCCATCCTAATATTGTTATCGTCTATAATGTCATTTTCCTTTAAGTTTTCTACAACATTTGCGCATCTTCATGCAATGCTACAAAAACAAATATTGTTTTCCTATTGTTCTGCTGAGGCAATATTTACTAACTGCTAATTCGCTTTCGTTTACTGATTTAATAATGTCTTTTATATAACTAAGTATAAAGCCATTAAATTTCACTTCCATTACCACTAAATACGGGTCGAACACCATGTTCTCCACAAGCTCTTCCGAAAAGATATCGAAGTTTGTCTCTGATCCTTTAATATGGTGGTCGAAGGTAATTCGTATCTCATTTTCGTGGGCTAGAAACACTTTTCTTGTATACGACACGACTGCCTTTGGGCGATAACATCGCGTTTGCATTAGTCCGTAGCATTCTCCGGCAAATTCGGAATTTGCGCTAAGTAAAACTGAGTAGTCACCACTGACAAGACGACGAGACTGCTCTCTATCTAATGTCAAAGAGCGCTTTTTTTGCATTATGCCTTGCTTTTGTTTCATTTCAAGTTTTGCTGTCTGCGAGCCGAAGCCATAATTCCGAAGGCGTATCTTTTTCCTCAAATCAACACCTTCGATTTTCTCTTCAAAATCACTATCATCAAGGCTGTCGAAATACAACGAACGAACAGTATATCCATCTCCACTACTAAATCTGTCCTCCATGAGGAGTTTACTGAAACGGTTAGAGAGGTGATAGTACTGGTCAAGGCTGATTAGAAATTTCTTTTCTTGTCTTAATACTTCTTTCATAACTGTTCACCTACATAATTAATACTGAACACTGAAAAAGGTGTTGTGTTGTATATAGTATCGGCAGTTTTCTTCAAATGCTTTAGAAAAACAAAAATCAACCGAGGCAGGTAAACCCCGGCTGATTCTTATTTATACACTTTTGGTGAAAAATTAAAACACAATGCGACTAAAATCTGTCATGTCATCCAATGTCAGTTCTTTGTCAGCGAAAACACAGAGGATTGGCATTGTTGTGTGGGATTTGCCATTGGGGATCTGCGCCTTAATATTCTCGTATGTGCAGTAGGCAGCATTGAGGTCATATTCAAAATACGATGTGCCCTTGTCGCGACTTGTATCGTTATAGATGTAGAGCGATTCAGGACGCGGCTCACCTTTGTCGTGAGTAATTGCAATAAAGCGATCATATTTCATCTCTTCATCACCAATGCCCGGTCGAACTTTGAGATTGATTTGCTCATCCATCATATCAGCGTGTATTTCCGAAAGATCGTCTTTCCCTCTAAGCATGAGTGTTGAAAACAACTTTCTATCTAAGTAGCGCCCGGTTTCATTATGGATTCGTACAAAGTGGCACAAAACAGGAACGCCCGGCAAAGTAAGATAAAACTGAGAGAGCGTCAATCCTTTATACTCATCGAAATTTTCGATGCTCATATCTGTGCGAATGCCGCTCCAAGTGTTACCAAGCTTGTCTACTTCCGTAGTGAAAGCAGCAGTTACCTTTTCACGCTGAACAAACATTCCTGCCATTTTTTCGAGAGTTGTTTTTATTCCGCCTGCGAATGGATTCCACCACGAATATGAATCGAGTGAAGGATAGTTTGAGAAGAGCCACTCATTATCATCATACTGTAATGAATATACATTATCTAAGAAGCTCGGAGAAACTTTGAATCGTATTTTCCCATTTTCGACCGTAAAGATATCATTCTTTTCTGTAGTTTTCAATTCTGTATGATTGGTAATCAACAATGCGCGCCTTTTTTCCATATCAACACCGTCTAAACACATGGTGAACGCAACATTATTAACACCAGAGCTACCCTTATCAAGCTGAACAGTAAAGGCGTTTTCGATGCGAAGCTCGTCTGCCGGATTTGTTTGTTGTTGCTCAGAGAAAGCTCCATCAGGAGAGGATATACGGACTGTACCTTCGTGAATGTTTAAGCGATTGTTCTTCACAGAAAGTTTGAAGGAGTCGCCGGAAACGACAGGGTTCCCGCCATTTGTAATGATTTCTAAGTGATTATGCTTAAAGGGTTCTACGCCCTCGCTTATATTGCGTACATAGTTTCTGAAATCATGAAATGTCTTAAAGATATCACACATGTAGACAAAAGGCTCTGATTCAAATGCCTGTCCCGGGGAAAGATTGCCTGTTGGTACTTCAAAAACAAGAACATCACCCCACTTTGCGGTAGGCTTATATTTTTCTGACCAATATATTCCGCTTGCACTCCCGCTACCTGCATCAAATATCCAGTTCTCATCAATCTTGTCGAAGTGTAGAGAGTCAAATCCATAGTTTGTTTTGTCTGCAACTTCATGTATTTCACCGTCGTAAGGGTATACAACTCGTTTGCCAATATCGCCCCAGAATTGAGTTTTTACAAAGAGGTCGAGTTGTGATGCGCCCGTGTTTGTTATTTTATAATTATAGCGTAACGCACCCGTGGAATCGAAGCTGTAGATAGCGGTATAGACAGCACCGGGAAACTTTCCGGAGATATAATCAGCTTCGAACTTAATCGCAGCATCATTTTCAGTTACCCTAACATCAGAGGGCCTTATGGTTTCAAGCTCTTCCGTATATGGCTTGCCAATTTGTGTGACAAAGAACTCACAATGCCCGGACTTCAAAATTCGATCAAACATGACTTCATTATCGTTCTTGTTAAGTTTCAAACGCCACAACCCACTTGCAGCGCCAAAGCAGCTATTTGTTTCAAAGCCAAATTTTTCAGAAAGTCCCTGATTGACAATGTGAAGCTGGCGTGTAGAGCTTGCTATATCACCATTATTCATTTTTATTTCAAACTCAACAGGGATGTCGACATAACCACAGCTTAAGACTGTTGTTGATAGCGGAAGAGAAATGCTTTTGCCGCTCTCTATTTTTGCCTCAAACTCACTTTGAGCAAATTGCAGGAGAGGGTTGTCAGGTAGCGTAAACTTGATAGTTGCATCAGCAGACAAATTACTGGTGAGATCAATATATACCTCTTCTATCAAACCGGCTTTTGCGATTTGTTCTTTTTTAGCAAGGTTAATGTTAATCGGGAACATTGGCTCTATGCCCAATCCGAACTCAGCAGTCTTTCCGTTAATAGACACGTCTGCTAGCACGCATGGGTGTACGCGCATTTTGTCAAGCTCTTCAGTAATTGCGCCAACAGAAAACATGCCCTCAAAGCTTGCTTCATCAGAAACATTTTCGCTCCATGAACCCTCAAAGCTTATAACATCATCATTTTTTGCAATTATGGTCACATCAAGATTTTTGCCTGACTTGTTCTTTACATTGAATGTGCATGGATAACTAATGCCATATGCAAGTTCGTGGTTCGGCGCAGTCATCTCAACTAAATAGTCATCCGTTTCAATGAGATTCATTCTGCGTCCGCTTTTTTCAAACCCGACGCGGAGCTTTGCCCCGTTCTTTTCCCAACTATATTCGTACAGCTCGAATTTATCGACTTTCTTACCGTCAGGTTCGGTATCTATCACTCGTGTTGAGTCAGCATACCAATCTGCTGCTATAAAAAAGTCTTTTATAAGATCTGTAGAGAGTACTGTTGGGATAAAATTACTAAGAAGTGTTGTGTCGGCACGATCTTCCCAGAAGAAGCCGCATTTTTTGTATAAAGGCATGGCCTTAGTGTTGCCCGGCCATGTGTGAATATCCAAGCGTGGCATTTTGCGAGCAATTGTTTCTTCAACACACGCTAAGACAAGCTCTTTTCCTATTTTCTTGCCGTGATAATCCGGTCGAACGTTTAGTAACTGGACATATGCGGTGTTTTCGTCTTTGTAATATCTATTCAAACTGCAGAATCCCACAGCTTCGCCATCGTTCATAGCAATATATATGTTAAAGTACGCTCCTCTTGCATCGCTAATTACTTGTTCGGCAGTAAATACGCCGTTACCAAATGAGCCTCCCCATCCATCGCCGCTCTTGTTCCACATGTCAGCGATAGCTTGAGCAAGCGAGTCGTCGTATTCCACTATTTGAATACCGTCAGCTATTGTTTTGTATACTTTCATTTTGTTTTCCTTTCGTTTCTGGTCGCATCTGTCTTGTTGTTGTCATTCCAGACTTAATTCGGAATAACTTTGCGAGCATGTTGTTTTTGTTTACTTATTATGAAATTTATATATGAAAAAGACCCTGTGCAGACTGTTAGGACTGCACAGGGCTCACAACTCATAAAAACGGATTATGCCGCTATTTTATGTGGTGATAGGCATTCAAAACAATCATATTTTTGTAAATGGATAGACTGACCCCCTGCAGAGATAAGCGTCACTATGTAAGAAGGATTAAACGCTTCAAAATGGGCGCAACTATCCCATGTTTTCATTGATACATGTATAAGATTACGCGCGACAGTTCTACTTTGGAGTTCTTCGTTTGTAAACATTATATTGGATTG
The DNA here is from genome assembly GCA_009785345.1 of Oscillospiraceae bacterium. Classification (GTDB taxonomy): domain Bacteria; phylum Bacillota; class Clostridia; order Oscillospirales; family Oscillospiraceae; genus WRMH01. The sequence continues at coordinate 1,150 of WQWL01000092.1, read as the reverse complement.
TTTCATCATGTCTTTCACCACCTTTCGTATAAATTTCACCTCTAATATTATCATAAAACACTGAGAAGTCAAGATTTTTTTGATGCTGTACTATTGGACTATATAGAATTCCGACAATTATTTTTCTTTTCATAAATCAAAAAGTTATGTTGACAAAATATTTTTTGTATGCTAATATTGCTCCAAATACCATCCACACGGATGCCAGGAGGCGCACATGTCAAATGAAACTGAAAAAATCACAATCAACTTAGGCATAGTAGAGTTGGCACAAATTGATGTTCTCGTAGAGCAAGGGCTTTACTCAAACAGATCCGATTTAATTAGAACTACTATTAGAAAACAATTAGAAGCGCACAAGGAAGATATCGAACGCTCCCTTACTCCAATGGGAAGCAAAAAGCAATGGGACTGGATGGTCGGCATTGGAGGCGTGGATAAAACTGTCCTTGAAGAATACATTGAGCACAATGACAAACTGAATATTAGTGCAGTTGGGATGTTTATTGTTCCAAAAAATATTAGTGCTGAACTTTTTGAAAAAGCTGTTGCAAAGTGTATAGTACGCGGAAAGCTTGTCGCTTCAGATGAGATTAAAGAGGCAATTAAAAAAATGAATGAGCAAAATTAGCGCAATCACAGATGAAATATTGTCAGAGCAATATATCCACACTCTATAAACTCTATAGCTCTATATCTTCTACATACATTAAAATATTCACCAAAAACACACTAGCCTCATGACTAATATCCATTTGTCCATCGTACTTTTCTATGGACTTTTGGATATTGCGCAAGCCATATCCATGCCCCTCGCCTTCTTTACGTGAAGTAATCGTTTTTGTTCCACTCTTACCATCAGCATAATTCACGACACCATCAAAGGTGTTCTCTAATTTTATAAACAGTATGCCCTTGTTCACCTCAACACCTAGGTTTATCACCTTATCTTCGACATTTGCGACAGCCTCAAAAGCATTGTCTAAGAGATTGCCAAGAATGGTCACCACATCAGCTACTTCGATATTAAGAACAGGTGGAATAAATATATTCAGCCGGAAGTTGATATGATTCGCCACAACATCCTTTATCTTAAAGTTAATGATACTGTCAAAAGCGATGTTTCCTGTGTCACTATATATTTCATTTT
>WQWL01000091.1 GCA_009785345.1 Oscillospiraceae bacterium | reverse complement strand
GTCATTGAACATGACTACCGTGCAATGTCAAGGTATTGTACTGAAAAGGGTATTGACCCTGCAGATTTATCCGAGAGTGAAGAAAAAATGTTTGAGTATTCAAAGCCTCTGATTTACTCATGACTATAGTATAATTTCATGTTTTAAGTATGCTCAAATAATCAATGTAAATATTGCATTAGCATTTTTTTGTAGGCCCCGCCCATTTGAAAGTCAATAAATGTTTGATATGGCAGGATTTTCCTAAGTCCTATATCGCCACCCGCACCAAAAACTCGATAATCCGAACCGCATTTTCCCTGTGGGAGATGGGTTCGGATTTGTCAGTATTTACATAGTAAAAAGAGATAGCCGTGAAATTAGAGTCTATACCTGCAAATGCTCCAAATGCCAAACGAACACTATTATACTGCTATACCGAGGATACTTGAACTTTCTCTTGTTTTAACTGGCAAAGTGTAAAAAAATATGTTATACTCCTTGATATTATTTGAAAGAAAATGACCACTCATTTTCATGGTTGTTTTGTACCTAATACTCTTTAATAACTGGATTAGTGTTCTGTAAAGTCTAAACTTGCGTATAGTGCTGAGTATATTTTTTGCTCGGCGAGGCGAGAGGAGGGCGAATACCCATTGGTATTTAACCGACGATTGACGAAGCAGAGTGAAAAATATACCAGCGATATATGCAAAATTTAAGTTTTACAGAACACTAGTATCAAAGATTGTAGCAAAGGAATTATCATTGTTATGAGCAAAAATGCGATAGGTGCGTTCGTATTATTAATGATTGTATGGCTCATATTAGTTGAAAATCTCTCCTGGTTCTCTGTGATTCTAGGAGGGATTGTCAGTTTTGCATGCCTGTTGTTTACGTGGAAGTTCATCCCACTTGAGAAAGTGCGTGATGTCCGTTTTCTTAGGCTAATCCCTTATGCACTCTACCTAATCGTGGGGATTTATGTTCAGGGTTTTGTCGTAATTAAACGGATTTTGACTGGTGCGCGACTTGATATTGTTGAGGTGAAAACGGAGCTCAAGAGTGATTTTTTAAAGGCCTTACTCGTGAATTCCATTACACTTATACCCGGCTCAATCTCATTAAATTTGGAAGAGAATACAATAACGGTATTGAATTTGGGACATCCGAAAGATGAAAACGTGCATCAGTCAGTAGATGATAACCGAGTCTGGTTGGAGAAAAAATTGATGAAAGCACAAAAGCCGACAGAAGTGAGTGAGTAATTGTAATGTATATTTTGTGGATTATGTTAGCGTTTTTAGTGATGTATCTCGTGATGGCTATTCGTGGACCTTCTGTTTGGGATAGACTTTTGGGAATGTCTCTTATTTCTTCAAAAATTATTGTAATGGTACTCATATATTCCTCATTTCAAGAGGTTTCATACCTCTTGGATTATGTTATAATCTATGCACTTTCCGGCTTTGTTGGCACCATGTTTATAGCTCTTTACCGAAGTAATAAACAACGGAAGAAGCAACGGAAAAAGGGAGGGAAGTAAAGATGGCTCTTGTTGGGGATATTATAATTATTGTCGGAACCATTTTTATGCTGTTTGGTGTGATTGGGATATTTCGCTTTCGCAGATTTTATCCGCGTATTTTAGTTGTCGCTAAAATTGATACAGTTGGTGCCCTAACGGTCGCGATTGGAGTCATAGTTAGGCAAGGACTAAGTTTCTTTTCGTTTCGTACACTCCTCTTATTAGTACTCCTCTTAGTTATCAATCCAATGGTTACCTATGTCATTGGTCGCTCGGCGTATTTAAGTGGATATAGAGAAGAGGATACCCATGATACTACAGATACAAAGCACTAATAAAATGATAGCAGTATTTTTGTATTAATACTAGAAAGGTCAAATTAGGTTTTCATTTCATGGTATATGCATTATTTCTTCTATTCGTTATTATTGCGGTTTGCATTTTGATAGAAGAGCGAAATATTAGACTTATTATTTATATGACCATATTTTCTCTTACTGCTTCTGCCTCTTTTTTCTTTTTGGGCTCACCGGATGTAGCTATGGCAGAGGCTGCAGTGGGTGCGTTTACGACGATATTTTTCGTCGTTTGCTTTGAAAAATATGATGATTTAAAAGTTGATCGCCTTCCTCAATCTGTGAAGAAGGTTCAAAAGAACAAAAAAAGGTGGAAAGCATTGGTACTTCCGCTCGGATTTACCGTGCTCTTATTTGGGCTTTTTCTTTATTTCATGCCCGATGGAGAGGTGAACACCTATCTGAAGGAGCAGTATCTGTCTCGATTCATGTATGAAATCGGCGGAGAAAACGCAGTTACAGCAATTTATTTAGGTTATCGTGTATATGACACGCTCTTCGAAGCTCTTGTTTTGATTATCAGCGTGATTGCAGTTTCTCACATGTCTTATTCCAGTAAAGAATCTGTGTCAGACGGCAGACATAGCGATGTAGAGCGTTCTGTAGTTGTTGTTACAGTAATGAGGATTGTTTGTGCAGTGGTGCTTCTCTTTGGTGTATATCTTATTTTTAATGGGCATATCACTGCTGGCGGTGGGTTCCAAGGTGGACTTTTTATTGCGATTTTCTTCGTTTGCAGATATTTAATTTATAATATCTACGACCTTCCAATTAAAAAAATGTTTCGCTTGGAAGAGTTTATTTTCTTCTTTACACTTTTAATTGTTATCTTTATTGTTTTTCTGGGTGTACACGCACATTTCCCACCGACCTTTCAAGCGATCTACATGGTTGTGATGAACTTAATGATTGGTCTGAAGGTGGGTTGCGGTTTTGTTATCTTATTTTATAGATTTATCGCGATTGAAAGAGGATAAGATTATTATTTTATGTTTGAGTTTAGTGGGGGAATTGCCATGATCTTAAATAATATCCTAACAGTAGCTCCTATTCTTGTGTTTTTTATCTGTTTTTTTGGATTGATTACCGGACGCAAGATAATTAAGTCGATTATATTGATGGCAGTAATGCAAGCTTCTGTGGTCTTGTTTTTCCTGACAATTGGTTTTCGCAGTGGCATTTCGCCGCCAATTGGAGGTCATTTTGAAGAGCTACAATATGTTGCAGATCCGCTGCCACACGCCCTGATGATTACGGCAATTGTCATTGGAGTCGCTGTTACTACGATTAATATTACTATGCTAATGTCCATGTTCCGAACTTATAAAACGACAGATTGGGACATTGCAGAACAAAAGAGCATGGAGGATGTAGAGTAAACGCAATTTTTAGGCATTAAGGAGTATTGAGTGCTAATCTACTTTGTATTGATTCCGATTTTAATATCAGTTTTCTTTTACCTGTGTCCTTCTTTTCGTTTGGGAAGAGCACTTGTGTTTTTGGTGCAAGCCGGTCTTTTTGTGGCGGCAATATATTTGTTTGTACTCACCCAAGAGGCAGAAGTTACCACCTATATTGGGAATTACACCGGGCTTCTGGGAATCACTTTGCGAGCAGATGAACTTTCTGCAATCTTTGTCATGCTGACGGTATTTATCTTTTTGATGGTGATGCTCTACAGCTTTCGAGAGCAGAAAAGTCGCTTATATTGGTTTTTGATATTCATTATGGAAGGCGCTCTCATGGGTCTGTTTTTGACGAGAGATTTATTCAATATCTTCGTCCTTACGGAAGTTGCCTCTGTTGTGGCAGCGATTTTGCTCATGTATAACCGCAATAATCGTTCCATGTATGATGGTATGGTTTATCTCATGGTAAATGTAATCGTGATGCAACTGTTTCTCTTTGGTGTTGGGTACATATACATGCTCACAGGCTTGTTGGATTTAGCTTACAGCGGACACGCAATGGCATATTTAGAACGTTCGCAGCTTGTATTGCCTTTTGCGTTAATTATGACTGCTGTTGCTGCAAAATGCGGACTTTTGCCAATATTTACATTTTTGCCAAAAGTACATAGTATTCCGAAAGCACCGGCAACAGTGGCGGCAATCTTGTCGGGTTTACAAGTGAAAGTGGGACTATACCTATTTTTGCGTTTCCAAAGCATGTTTAGCGTAATAGATGTAGATAATTTTTTCATCATCATTGGTGTGATGACTGCCATTTTCGGCATAGTTTTAGCTGTTTCTCAGACAAGCTTTAAGCGTATATTGGCATACAGCACAATTGCTCAAGTTGGGCTTATTTTAGTCGGACTAAGTGTAAATCAACCATACTCTTACATAGGCAGTGTGTACCATATGGTGGGGCATGCTGTGGCAAAGGCCGGACTCTTTTTAAGTGCCGGAATCTTGATAGAGTCTTGTGGTACGGGAAATGTGACAAAAATCAGAGGTGTGTTTCGACGGATGCCTTTGGTCGGCGTGGGAATTAGTCTCGCGATTTTAGGGATTACAGGAGCACCATTTTTTAGTGGAAATATTTCCAAGTATTTTATGATGGCTAATGTGAATCCGCTATTGTTCGTACTGATGACAATTATCAACTTGGGGACAATTGTAATATTCATCCGCTGCGCAAAAATGTTATTTGGGCGACCTACAGACGACAATACAGTGCGTGTGGATATGTGTAAACAAATTTCTGTTTTGATGATAGGTATTTTGTGCTTAGTAGGTGGCATATGGGGACTTGATTCCATATATATCCTGTTTGGTAGAGAACTGTCCATTAGCGTATGGAGTTTCGTAGAAAAAACGTTGATTGTGCTAGCCAGCTGGGGAGTGGGGATACTACTTGTAAGCAAGGTCTTACCGCGCTATCAGACAAAGCTAGATGTGCTGGTTAGATTTGATTTAAACTTCCGCACGATCTGCGCTTCCATTGGCGGCATGTTTGCCTTGTTGCTAATAGTGGTTGGATTTTTAATATGATACGCGATTTTGTCGCCACTGAGCACACGTAACTTTCTGTCAATGAAAGTTGCAAAATTGATTTATATATCTGCATATGTTATAGTATTTTGCATTGGATATAGGCAACCGAATACTGTGAATTATCAATATGTTACGAGAGTGTAATGGTATTGGTATTATGTAAATAATTCGAAAGATGCAAAGCAAATCAGTCTTGCAGGAGGAAATATTGAAGGAAAGTAATGAAAACGAAAACAAGCAAAGTAAGCATGTGACGGCACGACGCCGGAATATCACCATTGTTGCAACTATTATTGCTGCTATCATATGTGGGTTTTTCTACATTTTGACACAGCTTCGAATATCACATATGCATGTATTTTTAATGTTCTTTGGCTGTCTATCATTTTTAGTGTTAACATATATGGTGCTTTGGACTCTAGGAGCAAGCGAAAAATTTTCCCGTATTGCGAGAATACTAAAACGTTGCTACTTTGTATGTTTAATAATCGGAGTCTTGTGTTTTGTTATTTTACAAGGTCTTATAATATCGGGAACCCGTACAGATGATGTTGAGGTCGATGCGATAATAGTATTGGGTGCCGGATTAATAAATGACAGACCTAGTCTAATTCTTGCATATCGCCTGAATGCAACTATTGAGTTTGTTCAAACGAGAGATGATATTCCAATCATAGTGACAGGAGGGCTGGGACCGGGTAGAACCATTACCGAAGCTGAGGCTATGGCTCGCTTTTTAATCGAGAGAGGAATAGATGAAAATCGGATTTGGCGAGAAGGAGCCTCCACCAGCACACATGAGAATATTAATTTTGCAATAGAAATTATGGAAGAAAATGGCATGGATGTTGAAAATATTAGAGTAGCTATTGTGTCAAATGAATTCCATCTATACAGAGCGAGACTCGTTGGCGAAAGAGCCGGACTGAATGCATATGGCGTAGCAGCAGAAACACCCGGATGGCATAGAAAAGCAATTTACTTTTTCAGAGAGACATTTTCATTAGCAAATGAACTGATTTTTAGAAGCTGAACAATAATGCTCCTATGAAATAACTTGCTGCGTCTGTATATAGACTTCGTGTGTCGCCTTGGTGACACTGGTGACGAGGATTAGTATAAGTAAGAATTTTTGCCGACTTTTGAGGAACTAACTTAAGTAATGTTAAAAAGAAATAGAAACAAGCATGAAAAGCAAAGCAAGTTAAATGACTGGATGAAAAAGCATAAAATATTACTGCGCGTAATAATTATGCTGTTTGTCATTTTTTTGTTTGTATTTGATAGTCGAGTGTCATGGCATCCGGATGATGTCGAGCCGGAAGATATTGATCCACAACCACATATAGAGACAGAAGTTCCACAAACACCTATTGCTAATATACCGGAAGATGAAATATTTGATGATTACGAAATAATATATGATATAGACGAAACTGAGTTTCGTGGTGTTTGGCTTACATCAGTACTAAACTTAGATTTTCCTTCGCGACCGGGTCTTTCTGCTGATGAATTGAAGCGTGAAATTGATTATATTGTAAATCGTACTGCAGAAATGGGCTTAAATGCAATAATTTTCCAAGTGCGTCCTACAGGTGATGCGTTTTACGAATCATCTGTTTTTCCATGGAGTCACTGGCTTACGGGTACTCAAGGGCAGGGCGTTCCGGGATTTGATCCTCTGGCATATATTATTGAAGCCAGTCATGCAAAGGGCATAGAACTTCACGCATGGCTCAATCCGTATCGGATAATTCATACTGCAGAGAATAACTCAGACCCAAATACATTATCTCCTGACAACCCTGTACGACAACGTCCGGAGTTGGCTGTAGCATGGTCTACATCAAATGGACGTGAGGGATTATTCCTTGATCCTGGCTTGCCTGAAGCGAGGCAGCTAATCATTGATGGTATTATTGAACTTATCAACAACTATGATGTTGACGGTATACATTTTGATGATTATTTTTATCCGGGTTCAGACTTTGATGATGCAGCCACTTTTGAGCGATATGGCAATGGAATGGGACTTTCAGATTGGCGTCGTGAGAATGTAAATATTCTTATACGAGACATCCAATCAACTATTCGCGAGATAAACGAAGAGCAGGGACGAAATGTTCGCTGGGGAATATCCCCTTCTGCTATTTGGAAAAATGATTCAAGCAGTCCGCTTGGAAAGCCTGTTACCAGTACATTTGAGTCGTACCACCTTCTTTATGCTGATACACGACTCTGGGTTTTGGAAGAATGGGTGGACTATATTAATCCACAAATATACTGGTATATTGGTTTTGGACCAGCAGATTTTGTTCCTATACTGGACTGGTGGATTGATCTTTGCAGAGATACAAATGTAGATTTATATATTGGTCATGCCGCGTGGAGAGAGGCTGAAGATGAGCGACCGCCAAGCTGGCGAGGTGAAATGGTTCGCCAACTTGAATTGACAGCTCAATCTGATGTTGTTGATGGTAATATCTTTTTCCGTTTTAATCATCTTAGGGGCGCACTTGGTAATACGCTTCGAGATTTCTATATGGAAAGAGACAGTGTTGACGAACGTGAGCCAATTATGATTCTCGATACGCTTTCAGTCGGATTTCCGGAGAATAATGTCACCTTAAACATATCAGTAGCAAATGCACATGGATTCAATATTGTGGGGACAAGTATTCCGGATATTCCATTATTTGTAAATGGAGAAATGGTCACAACTCGCACGGTTGAAGGATTTTTCTTTTACTTTGCCCCCCTTGAAGCAGGAACAAATGTGTTTACATTCAGCCAATACGGTCAGGATGATGTTACCAAAACAATTACGATTGGCGGCGGCGGTGGTGGTGGCGGCGGTGGTGGCACTGCGCCGGCAACAATAACGGAGGTCACCACACCAAGATATGCAACAGTAACATCTAATGAAGCCTGGCTTTTTCCGTCAAATACCATTTCCGGCGGTTCTGATTTTATGTTGGAAAGAGGACAGGTTGATCGCGTAATTGCCGAGTCAACAAATAATTTTGTAAGACTTTCAAACGGAATGTGGATAAGTAGAAATGCGGTGTCTACACGTAATGAGAGTGAGCTTATAGAAAATGTGTTGCGAGATGGTATATATCAAGTCGGCACAGATTATGATGTAATTGTTTGGCAAGCTGATGAATTTTCTGCAGTACATGCAACATTTGATGGATACATCTTAAAATTAAATTTTGGAATGCACACAGAGGCACCATCCTTAACTCTGCCGACAAACCTGTCAAATGCGCTAATCTCTGAAAGCAATAGCGGAATACGTAATAACATTCCGTATATTGAGCTTACCATAAGAGATGATGCTAATCTCGAAGGTTATTTCATGGAATATGATGATGGGGAGTTTAGGTTTTATCTAAGAAGAAGGAAAACTCTTGCTCCTGGTGACGAACCTCTAATCGGCATAACGATACTCATAGATCCCGGACATGGTGGTGAATATTCCGGTGCTATTGGACCATTAGGCTATGAAATGTCTGAAAAGCACATTGTGCTCATTAATTCACTTTTGCTTGCGGAACGGCTCGAGAATCTTGGAGCAACAGTCTATTTGACTCGAGATTCGGATATTGATGTGAGCCTTCAAGAACGAGTCAATATAAGTAGACGAATTAAACCGGATATATTCCTGTCGCTACATGTAAACAGCGTTGCAGAGACAACCAACTCCAACAATATCAGCGGTTTTACAGTATGGTATCGCAATTCCAATGCAGTAAGCCTTGCGCAAACGATTCTGGATGTCATGTATAATGTAAACCCGGGAACAAACCGAAATAGAAATATAAACCAATCTAACTTCTTTGTGTGCAGACCATCGTGGGTGCCAACAGTTATATTGGAATCTAGCTTTATAAAGAATATTGAAGACTTTGTATGGCTAATTGACCCTGTACAGCAAGAGCATATGGCAGATGTGACCGTTGAAGCGATTTTGGAATATTTCGGCGGGTGAGAAACTCATAAACTATTACAAACTTGATAAGAGTATAAGGGCTGATGCATAACGAAAGTATAATCGTTTGCCGCAGCCTTTCTACTAAATTGAAAAGTGTGCCAGCACAATTATTAGTTACTTTGCTTTACAACTACTGCGAATTATGATACGTTTTTGCTACAGAAGTGTTTGCGCTTGAGAGTGTCTTGCGTAACGAGTTCCGAGCTTTGTTGTTATAGCAAAATATCGGAAAGAAAAACCATACCGTGAAAAGGAGAGTTTTATGAATTTTGGCAAGTTTAAGAAGAGGGTACTAACATTTTTGTTAGCATTCGCAATAATGTTATCGTTTGTGCCTGCAGGTCTTGCGGCTGCAGAGAATAGTCCTGTGGATGAAAACGATACAAATCTCGAATATCTAAGAGACCTTATCGACGCAGCAACCGAAACAATCGTTCAGGCTAGTGCTGATTTGGTGATCGATGGATATAGATATCCGGTATCAATTGAGCTACCTTTGGGGGTATCAACTACTGCAACGGGTGTTACACCTATAGCACATGCAGCTGCGAGTGGCAACATACATTGGTATGTTAATCAATGGTGGATGCAAAATGCTCAACATTCACCAATTCCAACCAGACCACAGATTAACGCAGCGAACTTCCTAGTGGTCGAATATCCAACCCCACCAGCAGCGGGTACACAGCTAGTACTATCGCTTTCTGCTACGGGTGGTTGGAATCACACTCATGCGCAAGCTATGGCATTGCCCGCTGAGCACAGAGTGGTTGTTGTAGCCGATGGAGAGACAACACAGTTCGTGTTTGATTTAAGAGCACCTTTCACAAAAGCCGTCCAAACTGGAGCTAATGCATTTAATCCGAATGCTACTGAGTTTGGAATGACTGTAAATACACAAGGCGCAGCACACGGTCCAGCTACAAGAGCGTATTTTGCGAACAACAGAGTAGAAGACGATGGTGGCGGTAACGGCAACGGTGGCGATATTGAGTATAGCGATCACGCTCTTCGTCCATTCCCTCAAGCAGGTTTGGGCACAGGTGTTGTTGTAGATTTATACACACCAACAGGTTTAACTCAGGAAGATATGAACCATGCAGTTTTACGTCAATTTGCACGTATAATTCAAGGTGCGCCACAGTCTATTGCTCCCGGTGTTGCGGCTCATCCAGCAGTATATTTCTTTGAGGAAATAACCAGCCAGTTCGTGGTAGACCCTGCTTCTGTAAGAGATGATCCTGACAATTTCCGTATGGCAATGTTTATTGCTCATGGAACCGGTGGTTGGGGTACAGGCGCACGTTCACTAAGACTCACAGTATGTGAAGCTATGGGCTATGGTATGCTAATGCTTGTTAAGATGTCAGGCTCAGAAGACATACCTTTTGAGTTCAATGGCTCAACTACAACCATAAGAAACTTACTCTTCAATGCTCTTCCGACAGAACTGCAAGATCATTTCTGTATCGGGGAAGTTGATACAAAGTTGTTCTTTGATGCGATGTTCCGTTCACTAAGGCATTGGCCGACTCATCCGATACATGTCACAGGCGGTCATCATCAGACCGGAGCTGTTGTAACTAACAACTCGTACCGTGGCAATGTACCGAACAACTTCAGACCCGCCTATACTATGGCATGGTCGCTTCACTACAACACAGATATTCAAGGATTTATTCGTGAAACAGGACCATCTAATGCTACAGATGGCGCTATGGATATGGCATATGCAATTATTCTTGCCGGTGAGCAATGGGGCGATGATCCGGTATGGTGTCCGACAACTCCGGACGGAAAAGTATACAGCTACTCTGAGTGGGCACGCAGAATGGTTAATGACCTGTGGCTAATGAATGTGCATCGTTCATTCGGACAGTCCGGTGGTGGTACAGGTGTCAATGCGACTGCTCCAGCTAGAACCGGTGGCGGAAATTACCATATAACTATCGGTAACTGGGTAAATAATAATCAGGGAGCTAACTCAAGAACATCTCGTCCATCTGACCATATTTTACATCACCTAAAAGCATTCTTGGAAGTTAACCCACAAAATGATTGGCAACGCGTTATTGATGTGACGTACGAATCTCTAAATGCTGTCGCAGCAATGCAAGCCGAACCTAATGGAATAATCCCGGACTTCATCCGTTGGGATAATGTTAATGACGTCTGGATAGTTCCCAATCAAGGAACAGGTACACATCCAAATCACACTGCAGGACAACAATGGCATGAATCATCAAGCGATGGTGCAAGACACTGGAATGCCTGTCGTGTGCCGTGGCGCTTAGGTGTTGACGTGCTGTTCTCAGGAGTCACTCCTGTATCAGAAACTGTGACAGAAACATACAATGCATTCCAACTTGCTGTGACGAATGGTGTATTCAATCAAGTAGCAGGACGCTGGCTCAATGGCGAACTGAATTTGACTCACGAATGGGGTCGAAACTCATACAACGCATTCTGGGGTCCATCAGCAGTACTTGCATTTGCTCACGGTCCGCAAGCATGGGCAGATTCTGCCTGGAATGTTGTGAGTAATAATACATTTATGAACAATCAATTTGGTGACTATATTAGTATGCTAACATCGATTGCCATTACAGGCAATGAATGGACACCAGTCGGTAGTCCGCTTACTGTTATCAACGGTACAGGTAGCGCACCGAGATATGTGGCAGGAGCCAGAGTTCCGATTGAAGCTAACGATGGATTCCTTCCATTTAGTCACTGGGTTCTCGATGGCGCAGAATTCTGGGAAGGTAGCGACCAATATGATAGTAGAGCATATATAGTTATGCC
>WQWL01000090.1 GCA_009785345.1 Oscillospiraceae bacterium | reverse complement strand
ACGTCAGATATAAAATTCAAATCAATTCTTGTTGAAAAAAAGCAATGTATAGATGATTTAGATCTAATAAACAAATTGTCTAAACAATTATCGGGCTTTCTCAGAGATCATATGGAAACCTTTATTCAGTATGATCGTATAGTTTGCTATTATGATTATGGTCAACGAGAACTGACCCATATATTAGTATCTGTGTTTAGTGCAATGTTTAATAATGCTGAGTTCAAGAAAGTGATGCCTGCTAATTACAAGTTAAGTCAAGCAGCCGATCTATTATGCACAATGGAGCTACTTTCTATTAAATCCAGCAAACAGTTATTATCAAAATCGGAATTCGCTTTTTTCAAGTCGGTGCGCGACCTTAATAAATCGTACTTACGAGCACTTAACTCGAAAAAACTATAACAAAGACTTCGCTGATTTTGCTCTATATTCATATCTCTACACTCTACAGACAGAAATAGTTCTATTTGACAGACCAAATGAACGGTTTATTGTGACAGATACAGCGCCAAATAAATGTCTAGATAAATGACCAGTTAAATGTCCAGTTAAATAAAGCAGAACAGCAAGTGCTTTCGCTAGAAAAGTGTCCGATGTCGTATTAAGTGTCGTAATATATGTCACATTAAATAAAACCGGACAAGCTGTCCTTACAATAATTATAGTGCCAGGTGGTAGTGCAATCTCTGTCCTTCAAATTGGGCTTTAAAATGATTGGATAATTTTTGGGAATTATTTATTTTAGCCAATCATTTAGCCAATAACAAATTATGAATCCCTTGAAAACACTAGGGGAATTGGATTGGGTAAACTTTAGAATTAAATTATTTTCACCCAATAATGTGCGAGAAAAAGCTATTCGCCGATTAGCTTTTTGAACTGCCGTTATTGAAAAAGGGTTTGCTGTTGTGTTCTATCGTCCCGACGAACAATTTAATACGACAGAAAAAGTGTCCGATGACTTGTATGGAGACTTGGTGGGTACCCATCAAGTCAACCACCAAGATATTCACCAAGTTAACCGTCAAGACCGAATCGCGGAATTAATCGAGTGCTGTTCAATGCCAAGGGATGAAATGCGGCAATTTAATACGACAGAAAAGTGTCCGATGTCGTATTTAATGTCACAATAAGTGTCACATTAAATAAAGCCGAGCAAGCTGTTCTTTAAATAAATACAGTGCCAGATGGCACTGCAAATGGCACCGATGGCACTGTAAATGAAATTGCCATATTGGAGCCGCTATCAAAAACGCCAAGCATTGCTTGACGAATTGAGTGGTAAAGATAAGAATGTAAAATCGTAAGCATTGCATGCGATTTTTGCGGAAGGCGGATATTGGAACCAATTTTGACCCCTAACTTTACCCCTTACAGAATAAAACACGATAATACTAGGCGGGACAAGAATTTCGGAAAACCCCTGAAAACCATTGGTACACAAGGATAAAACGACACTAAACAATACTGTTAAACACGCCCAAAAACAGCCAAAAAGCAACTACGGACCAGAAGGTCAGGGATTCGAATTCTCTCCGGCGTGCCACACGCAAGTAATCCGAACTTTTCACCGAACATAAAAGCCATCGGTGATTGCTTCGGATTTTTGCACTGGCTGTAGTTATAAACCCACAAAAAAAGGGAGCGCACTTCGTAGGACATTTCGTCCCGAAGTGCGCTCCCTATGGCTATTTATCCTCCCTTCTCACTTGTGCCTGTTCTGCTTTCCATTTCTCAAACTCTCGCTTACCTTCTTCGCTATTAAAATATTTTTGCATTTGTGGTAAAAGGTAACGTGCGAGAGATTCAATGCTGTGCATTGGAACTCCCGATACATAATCTGTTTTCTTTGGCATTTGCTAAGTAACCTCCGAGCATAATCATTTATTAAATTGTAATTGCTCTTAGTGAGCCGATGGTTTATCTATCACCTCTTTCTCGTGGCTGACGTTGTTGTTTAACTCTAAGCGATTGTGCGGCTTCACGGCGATATTCTTCCGGGATTGCATCATAAATCGCTTTTAGCTTGTCAAAGTTACGCTGTAACTGTATTGCGTCCATCCGCTCATTTATAGTTATTTTACTTGATTCAATCTCTTTTTTAAGAGAAGCGTTGATTTTTTCTTGTCGTTCAAACTCGCCTTTGTATTTTTTAACAGTTGATAAATAAACTTCCATGTTAGGGATAAATCTCGTAATCATCGGCATTAGTTCGTCACGCTTCTTTCCTGCATTAAGCGGATTGATGCTATCAAGCGTCTCTTTTATCTTTTCGGCTTGTTTGGTGAGGTTGACTGCCTGCTTAAACACCCTCATTGGAATGTGTCTCCGCCCTGTCTTACTGGCGGATTCGCCACGTTCAATGTCGGGATATGCTTTTACCATGTGGGAAAAGAAAGCGTCTTGCCATTTTGTAAGTTGTGTTCTATTACCGATGATGTCCTTTGCTGATAATCGCCCATCTTCTGTAATCGGTGTAAAACATAAGTGCATATGCGGTGTTCTTTCGTCTAAATGAACCACCGCAGTAAATATATTGTGTCTACCGATTTTCTTAGACAGGAAATCAACCGCAGTTTTGAAATATGCCTTTATTTCCTCTCGCTTTTTTCCTTTGAAGAAATCAGGACTTGCCGTTATGAGCGTGTCAATAAATCGGACACTGTCTTTTCGTGTCCGACACCCTGCCGACTCAATACGGTTATCTGATTCTCTTTTATATGATGTTTCGGGTTTTATGATATGGATATTATGCTTGCTACGCTCTATATCAATATCGGGATTACTTTTGTATTTTTCCTTAGTGCGTTCATGATGTGCTTCTAATGCTCCAAAACCGCCTTTCTGCTTAGAGAATCGCATGATTGCGTACTGTGCTATTGTTATCATTCCTTTCTTTCGAGTGCAGTTGCACTAACACCCATAGTTTGTGTGCTTGTAACCATTGCAATTACAAGCCGTTCTGACCTCTACTTTTCTACTTTTAACCTCCTTTTTCTTGCGTGTGCTGCTTTTTGTTTACGAAGTACAGATTTTGAGCAATCATCGCAATATTTAGCATTGTTTGATTTTGATTGATAGACCTTTCCGCAGAGGGTACATTTTTTCATCGAATCATTACGGAACAACTCAGATTTGAGTTTTAATCCGTCTTTGTCATTAAGCAGTACCCAGCGGAAGAATTTGCAGTTGACCGAGTATGTAATGCTCTGTGGACATACATCATCAAGCAATAAGCAGTTGCCGTTATCATAATTTGAGCAGATATTACTAATCAGCTTCACAGCAGCCTGACGTTGTCTTGGTGTCATTCTAGGCAGTGAGCCATCAGGTTTTCGCATAATCGGGGGAAGTTTTTGCATTTTAGCGTGGTCGCTCCTTTTCTGTTTTTAAGCAGTAAAAAGCACACTCACAAATTATGGTGTGCTTTTTAGTGCCGTGCATCTTCGTATTTTTCAAATTCTTTTGTAATGGCTTTAATCCGTTTAATTACTCCGCTATGGTTTTTATATCCCAACTTTTCTGCAACTTCTTTGTATGTGAACCCCATAACACGCAGCTCTAATATCATCATGTCCTTTTCTGATAATCGAGCCTTGAACTGCTCCACATAATCTTCTTCAATAAAATTGTTCTCAAAGTTTGCGGATTTATCTTCAACATAAAGTACACCGTGGTCATCATCGTCCTCTAAACATTCTTCCAGCGAGATTGTCTGAACTCTTTTTGAGCGTGTATGATACCACTTGCGGATAAAATCAATTCTGACATTAGTTTCCCAATTCTCAAAATCCTCATCACATGGCATTTCTTTTACAACATCGAGAATAGGTTGCCAGTTTTGCTCCGCAATACCACGTTTAACAACACGTCCCATTATTTCTCTGATATGTACAGGGTCGAAGAATGGGATAATCTCTGTGCTTGGAGTTTGAAAGAGCCGTTGCAGACCCCACCCTGTTTCTTCTTCAAGCAACTTTGCCCACAATGCTATAGCATACGATAACTTCCATACAGGACTATAGCCTGTGTAATGCTCTTTCCAACCTCCGAATCCGAAGTGTGGAAAAGCAAGTGCAGAAACAGCATCCATTATTTCATTTAGAAACTGGTCACTATTTATTAAATCTGCCAGTTCTTCTGACTGTGCGAGTTCTCCAAGACAGCGTGGCAATTTTCTAAGAGTCGGGCATTTAACAATCATTTCTTCTGGCAAGATATATACCATTGGTAAATAACGTGCATTAGCGTCATATGGGAAACTATAGGCTATGGACATAGTGGAAACCTCCTTTCAAATTACTTGGCCCTCTATTTATTTACGACACAAGTATACATATAATGTTCCTGTTTTGCAAAAATAGTTTGTGAATAGTTCGGTGGAAGTTACTGTGGGAAACCAAAAAAACTTCGGGACAAATTGTCCTCCAAGATGGAGAGTGCAATCTGCCCCGAATTTGTGGTGAAATATTGTGTTTAATTAAATTTTATGATAAACTGCGTTTAGTTAATATCGTTATCTGAAATGGCAGGTAACGCACAGCACAGGGTGCTGAATTTATATTTTCAGCAGAGGAGATTATATGAAATATAAAGCAATCATATTTGATGTCGGGGATACATTGCTTGAGCATTATCCAAACGAAGAGCAGATATATGTTCAACGGCTTAAACACTTAGGATTTGATATTGATGCCAAAATGGAAGCAGAAATAGGAAAGGTCATTTTAGAAACCTCAAATGAACAGATAATCAAAGAGCAAAATGGTGCACCAAGAATGCCGGATCAAGAATTTGAAGCAATGCTTGATAAAGCTGCTTTGTATTTTGTTTATAATGGGAAAGAGGATTCTGAATATTTAGAAACACTCAAGAATTTACCCATACCTAAACAAGAGCTTAGAGTAATCCCCGGCACATTTGAGGTGTTGCAAAAGTTGAAGGATAAAGGGTTTCGGTTAGCAGTTGTATCAAATCACCGCACATGGCTACCGGATTATCTGACAAAAATAGGATTATCGCAATTCTTTGAAACAATTGTTGTATCTGAAGTTGTAGGAGTTGAAAAACCGGATATCCGTATCATGCAGATAGCTTTAAATAACCTCGCACTAAACGCCTCAAAATGTTTGTATGTCGGCGACCATCCTTTTGATGTTCTATGTGCAAAAAACGCAGGAGTTGATTGTGCGTGGCTGGCTACTTCTGATAATATTCTTCCTGACAGTGTTCCTTATAAAGAAGATTATAGGATACAGAAATTGCATGAACTACTAAATAACGTTCTGTAAGTGAACTACAGAAACTAAGCATTTCGCCGTTTAGTCGTTGAAAAAGTTCTGCAGCTTGAAAGTTGAGATTAAGCAACCAACGAAAAACGATGGACGAGAGACGAGAGTCATATGCCTGTACACCTTATAAAAACAAGCCGTGCTTTTCTCGCTGTTCGCTCGAAAATCCCGACTCGTTTTCCTGTCGCTCAAATGTGTGCCGCCCATAAGGCGGCGACACACATTTTCTCGCCAGTCGGTGAACAGGCATAACACACTAGACTTTGCTAAAGCAAAATCGTGTGCCAAAGTGGCTTGCCGCCCCTTTGGAAACCCCGCAAAACCATTAAAAAAGCACATTCAGCATCCGTGCTGAATGTGCTTTTTTAACGGTTCTCGTCAACGCACCGCCCGACTGCAAACCATCGCTGTTTGCATTCTACCGACTTGCAGACGAGTGTTATATATTCAACATACCTGACATGATTATGTTGAATGTATAACATTAAAATACCCAAAAGCAACATTGACTAAACCGTCGACTTGGGGTATAATGTGTAGCATGAAAGGAGGAGGAAATGGACATAATTGGCAGTAGAATACGTACCTTAAGAGAGGGTTTCAAGATGTCTCAGGGCAGAATAGCAAAATTAAATGGTTCAAACCAGTCGAGTATTGGGCGCTACGAAAACGGCGAAAGCAGTACACCTTTACAGTTGCTACTATGGTATGCAAATTACTTTGATGTATCAATGGATTATATTTTTGGCAGAACAGATAAACCTCAAGGTAAGCTTTATGATTTTAAGCCAAAAATTGAAGATGACGATGATATGCGTTTATTTATCGAAATGTGTTTTGACCCAAAATCTCCGGTGAGTGAAAAACTGAAAGACACATTATTACAAATGATGAAGGGCGGTGATGCAAGTGAGTGATGATAAAATTAAATTATTTGAAGAAAAAGAAGTTCGCAAAGAATGGAGTGAAGAAGAACAAGATTGGTATGTTTCAATTGTTGATGTTATTGGTGTATTGACCGACCAATCCACACAGCGTAATGCCAGTACATATTGGGCGGTTATGAAAAAGCGACTCATTGAGGAGGGTGCTGACCAGTTGCTTACAAATTGTAAGCAACTGAAATTGAAAGCTGCTGATGGAAAAAAGTATAGTACAGATGTTGCGAACACAAAAGAAATATTACGAATAATCCAATCTGTGCCGTCACCAAAAGCAGAGCCTTTTAAAGTGTGGCTTGCACAGTTAGGGAAAGAGCGTATTGACGAAGTTGCTGACCCCGAAATCGCCATTGACAGAGCCTTTCAAACTTATCTTCAAAAAGGTTATAGCGAAAAATGGATAAATCAGCGTATTAAAACGATGGAGGTCAGAAAAGACTTGACTGATGAATGGCAACGCTCAGGAGTTCGGGAGTCAAAAGATTTTGCAACACTTACCGATATTATGACAAAAGAGTGGAGTGGAAAAACGACCCGTGATTATAAGAACTTTAAAGGTTTGAAAAAAGAAAACTTGCGTGACCATATGACCAATATGGAACTCGTCCTCAATATGCTTGCCGAAGTGTCTGCGACTGAACTCTCAAAAGATAACGACCCATTCGGTATGCAAGAATCAGCAGTGATTGCAAAAGAGGGCGGTTCGGTAGCAAAAGATGCACGGGAGTCTTATGAAAAGCGTTCAGGCAAAAAGATTGTTTCACCGCTTAATGCTAAAAATCTCAAAGGACTACAAAATAATAATGAGGGCGGTGATGAATCTTGAAAGCTGTTATTTATGCCAGATACAGTTCGGACACTCAAACTGAAAATTCGATTGAGGGGCAATTACGAGAGTGCAAAGAGTTTGCAAAAAAGAACGGATTCAAAATATTTACAACATATATTGACCGTGCCTTTTCTGCCAAAACTGACAACCGCCCACAGTTTAAGAAAATGATTAAAGATAGTTCAAAGAAATTGTTTGATGTTATCATAGTTTGGAAGTTAGATCGCTTTGCACGAAACAGATATGATAGCGCACATTACAAGGCTTTACTCCGCAAGAATGGCGTAAAAGTTGTATCTGCTACAGAGCCAATATCGGAAGATTCAACAGGCATTTTACTTGAATCTCTGTTAGAGGGATATGCGGAGTTTTTCAGTGCTGAACTTTCAGAAAAGGTAAAGCGTGGTATGACTGAAAACGCATTAAAATGTAAATGGAATGGTGGCGGTATGCCTATTGGTTATACGGTTGATGAAGATAGACATTTTAAGATTGATGAATCAACAGCACCTTATGTTCTTGAATCCTTTAAGCGTTATGATAATGGTGAAAAAATCATTGATATTGTAAGATGGTTAAATGATTGTGGAGTACAGACATATCGTTTAAAACCTGTTAGTTTTAACTCAGTAGGTCGTATGCTAAAAAACCGTTCCTACATCGGTGAGTACCGTTATGCAACAACGGTTATTCCCGAGGGAGTGCCGGAGATTGTGCCAGTTGATTTATTTGATAGAGTACAGGCACGTTTAGCGAAGAATAAGAAAGCACCGTCACGACACAAAGCGGAGGACGATTATATACTTACAACAAAACTTTTTTGCGGGTTATGCAGCGCTTTTATGTTTGGCGAAAGCGGAACTGGCTCGGCAAACAAGGTTTACCACTATTATAAATGTGCTACGGCTAAAAAGTTCAGAGCCTGCAAGAAGAAAACAGTAAAAAAGGTATGGATGGAAGATATAATAATAAATCTTACGTTACAATTCCTTGCTAATGATGATATACTTGATGTAACCGCAGAAAGCATACTTGAACTGCAGCGACAAGAAAACATCACCTTGCCAATGCTACAAAAGCAACTTGCGGAAACCGAACGCAGTATTGAACATATGCTAAATGCTATACAGCAGGGTATTCTAACTTCATCAACAAAGAAAAGGCTTGATGAACTTGAAGCAACAAAAGGCGATATTGAAGTCAAAATATTGCAAGAAGAAATAGAAGAACCGCTTCTGACTAAAGAGCAAATACTGTTCTGGTTTCATCAGTTTAGAGGTATTGATGTATCAGTAAAAGAAAATCGACAGTGGCTCATCGATACATTCGTTAATGCGATATACTTATATGATGATAGGCTTGTTATAACATTCAACAACAAAGAGGGCGCAAAGACTATAACACTAGCAGAAATAGAAAGCACTTTTAGTTCGGATATATCATCGAGTGCTGTGCCAAATGCATAAGATTGCTCCATACTTGAACTTTTGGTTCGCTTATGGGGCAGTTTTATTATTTCAGCTCTGTTTTTGCCACTTGTTGAACATATTATATTTTGCCAAAACCTTGTGATTTGAGGAAAATAATGTTACTATATCTATGTGGATAAGTTACTGCAAAGGCAGGTGAAACAGATATGGTAGAACGATCATTTGCGTGGGATGAGGATAAACAAGATAGTAACGTAAAGAAACACAAAATAACTTTTATGGAAGCTGCAACTGTTTTTGAGGATGAAAATGCATTAATCATTAATGACCCAGAACATTCACAAGATGAAGATCGTTTCATAATTATCGGTTTTAGCGAAAACGCCAGATTGCTCATAGTGTGTCACTGTTACCGAGATAACGATTCAGTAATAAGAATTATATCTGCACGGAAAGCTAATAGAAGAGAGCGTAAAGGGTATGGAGGTCAAACAAAATGAAAAAGAACTATGATTTTTCAAATGCTATCAAAAATCCACATGCAAATGCTCTGAAAGATGGCTACACAATCGTAGTCGAGCATAAAAATTATGATGAAGTGATTACAGTCAAAAAATCAATTCAATCTAAAAAAAATAAAAACACATCTACAGATGAAACAGCGAATATAGCAATAGCGAGTGTATAATTGCTATTTTAGCCAAGTGAGTCGTCACAAGAAACACTAATTACAAACCCACCCGACCACACCTCAAAGTGGTTCGGATTTGGCACTAACTGGCGTGCCAAACAAAGTGCGGTAGAAAAACACTGAAAAACGTTGCAAATACGCTATTTTGTTACCAAAAAGAATGACCTTGTGAGTGAAATCACAGGGTCGTTTTTTATACGTTTTTTGTGCCATTTGCTCATGTTTGTGTATATCTGTGGTGTAACTAATGGTGTAACCAAAACCTTTGAAAAATGTTGATATGTCTATATTTGTTGATATGTGAAGTATGCAAAATGGTGTAACCTAGAAAAAAGACCTAAGACTTAAAATCTTCGGTCTTAATTTGATATACTTAAAATGCAGTTGAGTTTATATTAGTTTTATTCAACGATCCAATATCCAGTTTTCCGGGATCCTTCGCGTCGCAGTAGCTTTGCTTCTTGATATTCTTTGAGTTCTCGAGAAATTGTACTTTGTGATCTCCCGGTTATCTCAATCATATCTGGTATAGTGGCATTTGGGCTTACCTTTAAAACATCAAGCAATGTTTGCATTCCACTTTTTTTCTTGTCATATAACTTGCCATTCATCTTGTCAACAGAGGGTATGAGAGGCTTTTCAAAAGGAAATGTTACAACAGTAAAACTCGGTGACAACTCAAATACCGAACGATCATAGGCGTTAAGTATTCGACTCATGCCCGAACCTATTTGTTCAACAAGTTCCATATCGCGAAGCACTCTCATTGAAGTTCTGATCATGTTAGGAATATGCGTATATGTTCACTACTAACAAAAACCCACCCGACCACACGTCAATGTGATTTGGATTTTGGCTTCTCAAATATAAATATATTTGTTATAGTATGTGTTAGAACGTTGAGATAATTGAATAGTTAACTGTTTTATGGAAAGGAGTAAAAGATTAATGGATCATAATCAAACAATAAAAGATTTAACAATGATGTTGCTCTACCTGACATCATGGACAGAAAAAGCGCCTCAGGATTACCAAAGAAGTTGGAAAGGTTACGATTTTGACATTCTTAACGAGCTTGCAGAGGAAGGTGTTATAAGTGATTCCAAAAGGTCAAAATCTGTAGTTATATATGATGAGGGAATAGCTATAGCTAAAGAGCTGTTGGAACAATACGGATTGGATGCTTTGAAGTAACCTTGACGAGGTGGCAACCTGTAAGCAATCCTTACAAGTTCAAAATTGATTGGAGAAAACTTTGAATTTACGTAACTTTGAAAATCAAATTAACGATACAATTCTAATGCGTGGATTTGACTACTATAAATCCGGGAATATTATTTCCTTAGAGTATGAAAACCATGAGTGGGTGGCAGAAGTTGAAGGCAGCTATGACTATACAGTTACGGTAAAACTTACAGATAGTGATGATATAACAAATACATGTTGCAATTGCCCTTATGACATGGGAATTTATTGCAAACATCAGGCTGCAGTTTTTTATGCCTTAAAGAAGGATAAACAACGTAATAAAACCGAGAAAAAGCCTAATAATAATAAGTTTGGTGAAGTTGTTAATAAGCTTGATAAGCAAACACTTGTAAAAATCATACTTGATATTACAAACGGAAACTCTCGTATTAGAGATGAGCTTCTTTTAATCTATGGTGATAAAGAGGACTCAAAACATTCTTCACGAAAAATCATCCGAGCTTCAATCAATCAGTTCAAGCGATACGATTACATTGATTACGACAACGCATGGCAAGCGACCAAGGGTGTGGAGACAGTCATGAGGATGGTGGATGCCAAAATTGCGATTGATGATATTGAAACCGCAGTTACAATCTGTATTGTGATTCTTGAAGAAATGATGGAGTGGGCGGAGTACTTGAGTGATTACTGTGATGTGGTTTACGAGATTGTTGATAATACAATCGAACAAATTAGAGAAACAATTGAATCGGCAGAAATTGACGAAGAAAGTAACGCTATATTCGAAATCGTTTATAAACATGCAATGAGTGATATATACGATGATGGATTGAGTTGGAGAGTTGACTTGCTGTCAGCAATTGTGCCACTGTGTAGTATAAAAGCGAATAGGGATAAAGTTGAACAATACATAACATTTCAAATGGATGCCGATAATGATTTGAATGTTTATGAATATGAATACCGGGCGTTGCAAGAACTTCAATACTCAATCCTTTTGATGTATGAGAACGATTCAGCGGCGGAAGAATACTTGCAGCAGCATTTAGATAATCCCGAATTTAGACGCATAGCAACTGAAAATGCGATGCTGGAGAAAAAATATGAGCGCGTGGAGCAACTATGTTTAGAAGGTGAAAGAAGTTGCACGGACTACGGATTTATTCTTGCTGTTTAAGGAGTACAGGTACAATCTGTATGAAAAAACAATGGATATTGCCAAGCAAACAACACTTGCAATAGAGTTGCTTCTAATCGGAAAAAAGAATTACTATCGTAAGCTAAAAGAGCTATGTGATGAACACGAATGGCCGGAAATACTAAATAGAGTCTGCGGATAAACTATGTTTTCGCAAAATGCCAGCCAAAAAATAGAGTTTTGAACATCCTGAAAATTTGACACAAGAGTTCCCTAAGGAGATGTGCGACATTCATGCAAAATATGTT
>WQWL01000089.1 GCA_009785345.1 Oscillospiraceae bacterium | reverse complement strand
TCTACGGTGATATTGAGTTTTCCGGTGTCTTCGGGCAATTAACTATCTGTGATGGATATCTGCTCTTAGAGGGTGGTGGTCAAGTTATTCCTGTTCCTGGCATAGAGATAAACGAAAACCGTGTATTTGGCCATAACTGGGAACTTATATTAAACGATGGCTTCATCATTAGAGAATTAAACGATGGTAATTTCAAAGTTGAAAGAGAGTAAATAATTTTTTACATAGGCAACAGTACCCTTGAGGATTTGGTGCAAAAAAGATGGTACACCGGATATGGAAGAAATATTACTTAGGGTATTTTCTTGCTACAAAAACGAAATGATGTATAATATATTATTATGAGAATTACTATCCTAAAAGGAAACATCTGTTATAGCGAAACTCCGGACAAGCTGATGACCATCGAGAACGGTTATCTTGTTTGCGATGGCATGCACATTATCGGAGCATATCAAGAGCTACCCGAGCAGTTTCGTGATGCGCAAATTATCGATTACAAAGACCGCCTTATAATTCCCGGACTTTGCGATCTACACACTCATGCACCACAGTTTGCATTCAGAGCACTTGGGTCTGATTTGGAATTGCTTGATTGGCTCGAAAAATATACATTCCCTGAAGAATCAAAGTACTCTAACCTCGATTATGCGCGTAAAGCGTATGATGTATTCGTAAATGCAATAAGACATAGCGCAACTACAAGGGCGTGTATTTTTGCGACACTTCACTCCCCTGCTACAGTCACACTTATGGAGAAACTGGAACAAACCGGCATTGTTTCTTACGTCGGCAAAGTTGCAATGGATAGAAATTGCCCTGATATTTTAAGGCAAGAAAGTGCACAAGCCGCCTATGTTTCTACAAAGCAATGGATTCGAAACACTAAGGACAGATTCAAAAACACAAAGCCAATAATAACACCACGCTTCATCCCAACTTGCTCTGATGAATTGATGTACAGGCTAAAAGAGTTACAGGAGGAATTTTCACTTCCTGTCCAATCGCATCTCTCCGAGAATAAAGATGAAATCGCATGGGTAAGCGATTTGCATCCCCATTGCCATACATACTCCCACGCATATGAGCATTTTGGTCTGTTTGGCGGAGAAAGAACACCCACAGTAATGGCACATTGTGTATGGTGTGATGATGAAGAAATCGAACTAATGAAGAAAAATCAAGTATTTGTCGCACATTGCTCTCAATCAAACTTTAACTTAGCATCAGGAATTGCACCAATTCGTAAATATATGACGAATGGCGTTAATGTCGGACTAGGCTCTGATGTTGCAGGAGGCAGTCATTTATCAATATTCCGTGCAATGAGTGATACTGTACAAGCATCAAAGTTATATTGGCGATTAATCGACCAAAATGATGCAGCGCTTACTTTAAATGAAGCGTTCTATTTAGGAACAGAGGGCGGCGGACGATTCTTTGGCAAAGTTGGTAGTTTCAAGAGTGGATATGAATTTGATGCTGTTGTTATAGATGATAGCAACATTCCAACAACAAATCCCCTAACAATTGAAGAACGCCTTGCACGAATTATATATTGCAGTGATGATAGCAATGTTCACGCAAAATATGTACGCGGTGAAAAGGTGCTATAGCAATCTTAAATTAGGAGTAAACTCAATGGATATTACTTTTAACACAGGAGCAGGTTTTTTCATATATAAAGTTGGGGCTATTATTATCCATGATAATAAAGTCTTGATGGTAAAAAGCGAAAACTCGCCATTCTACTATACAGTAGGTGGACGAGCAAACATTGGTGAAACTTCAGAAGCGGCTGTTTTACGAGAAGTTTATGAAGAAACTAACGTGCATTTTGAAATAGATAGGTTGGCTTTTATACATGAGAACTTCTATACTGCTGATTTTTTAAACAATGAGCCTTGTCATGAAATTGCTTTCTATTATGTTATGAAGCAGTCTGACAATATTGACAAAATAAAGTGTACCAGTGTTGGTATAAATAATTACAAAGAATCTTTACACTGGCTACCCTTGAGTGAATTATCAAATTTTCATCTATATCCTGAATTTTATAAAACCGAGCTACAGAGTATACAAGATGATGGAGTCGCTCATTTTGTTACGAAAGATGGAAAGACACGTCGTCTGAGATGATAAATCTGCGATGGCAGTGATAAGTATCTTGTAAATAAATCATTGGTCTGTAATCTGAAAGTAATTCATTTGCTATTTCTGTTACATTCAGAGTGATTTCATATTCAAATAATTCACCGGTTACAAATATTCCCCTTAGTCTAAAATTCAGTGAATCAAACACTGCATTCCAAACTTCGGGAATAAACATAGTTTCCGAAGAAGAGGAACCCATGTTAGAAGCAATACTCATGCCTATATCTGAACCTTCAATCGACGCAGAGCTACTGTTAATGATGGTTTTTTCTCCGTTCAAATAGAAGTAAAACTCGAAGTAGTAATTGCGTACACCCGCTAATTCTCCTTCCTTGAATAACAGTTCGCCACCAATAAACTGCTCAAACTCAGGATTTAAAATTATCATTCCGTTACTTATCTCGATAAAGTCATTTTCGCCGTTTATGAGGAAAACTCCAGAGTTATCAAGCAATCCGGTCGTCGAGCTGGAATTTTCATGTAGTCCAGCTGCCAAATTTGTGTTGGTATCACCTTGTGAACAGCCCGCTAATATCATTAGCAAAAGCAACACTGCCGTGCATAGTGCAGTTTTCTTTTTCATGTCATCATCTCCATTTTGTTTACTGAGAAGCTTTACAAATAGCTAATAAAATACTTGAGATATACTTCCCTTTTATGTAGTATATTTTATTTTATTTTCAACGACTACACCTAATGAGGTGTAATTTCATAAAAATACATTTGCAGACTGCGCTTTAAAATATTATTAGCAATATTCAAAATTACCTCCTCAAGTAGCTCAAACGATATTTCTATATTTCTCCATCATAGTTTTGAATATCTCGCCTGTTGTTGGCGGTGTCCAAGTTATTGCATTTGCTCCGGCGTTAACTGTGTCAAGTATTGATTGTTCGTTTGGACCACCGGTTGCTACAATTGCAATTGATGGATGTTCTTTTCGTATTTTTTCAACCAACCATGGAGTTCGGGCTGCTGCAGATACATTCAAAATAGCAGCACCGGACTCTAATCTCTCGGAAATATTATCATTTTCGCTGGCCACAGTCAGAACTATGGGTATATCTATGACTTTGCGAACTTTTTTTATTGTTGAATTGCGTGTAGGTGAGTTCAATACAATGCCGACCGCACCTTGGAATTCCGCATCAGTGGCAAGTTGCACCACACGGCTTCCAGTTGTTGTTCCTCCACCAACTCCACAGAACACAGGTATGTCCGATGCAGTTATAAGGGCATAGGAAATAATCGGTTGCGGGGTAAAGGGATATACTGCAATAACTGCGTCTGCGTTTATATTACGGATAATAGCTATGTCCGTACTAAACACAAGGGATTTTATAAGCCTCCCAAATATCCGTATCCCTCCACACTTCGAGATAGAATCCGGAATTTCAATTCTGTGACTTCTAAGCACTCCACTATATTCCGGTATAATTTGTTCAATATTATCCATTTACATCTCCTTATAGGGTTATATTGTAAAGTAAAATTTCTCTGCTCAAAGTATAACATACTAACCATCACCATCGCAAAGCTTTCTACTCCATGAATGATTTGCGCAAGAACTTGCAGACCACATCTTGTATTCTCACAGTGCATAATATCAAACCCGATCATCCAATATCCCACTCATATATATTCGAAAAGCGTTGCCCCTCTTGATACAAATCTGTCCACTCCGGCAATCTCACAACACGTATATGCCGCGCCCCTAGTTTTTCACATACACGCATAGATGCATGATTATTAACATCATTATTGACAAGAAGTTTCCCCATGCTATGCTCTTTTGCTACAGGTATAAGCAATCGGCAAGCACGAGCTGCATAGCCATTTCCACGATGTGACTCATCTACATCATACCCAATTTGACCGCCGTAATACAAATTGCTGTTATACAAACCCCCACCGTACCCAATTCGCAAGCTTATATTACCAACTCTTTCACCATCCTTGCAAATCGCAAACAAATATCCAGGCACCCAATTCTTTTCCGGATTGGCTGGCTGTTTTTCCAAGCATACCAAATAAATCTCTCCATCAGAAAGCATAGGCACATCGATGAACCCTTCGAACACACAAGGTAATGAATTATAGTATGCTATCTCATTTTGTATAACTAATTCGTCATTGTCATTGCTATGTAATTTGTGTTCCATCACATTTTTCTCCCTACGTACATCAAGTGCTCTGACCAGCTGAGAAACTCTTCATATTCCCAGATTTTTTCGCAATAGTCGAGCCACAGGTCAATGACTTCTTGCGGTTGTGACATAATATTGCTTTCGCATGGTGAAAGTATCCCCTCTTGTCCGAATAAATGCAACTTTTCTAACGGAAATTTTTCCATAAACGGTAGAATTTCACTTTGTTCAATGAAGAATGCTTTGGTAAAAGCATCACCGGCGTAACTCTTACGAGTGACGACGCTATTTAAGTACTCTGCCTCTGATGGCAGAGTAGGATCAATTTGTTCAGGAACATACTTCATACCGAACACTATCCCTGCAAACAGGTTAATGAACGAAGCGAATATAACTCCACCGGGCTTTAGCAACTTCAACGCAGCCTCCATAGCTTTAACTCTATCCGATTCTTCAAGCAAGTGATACAGCGGGCCCATTAATAGTATGTAATCGAATTGTTCGTCAATAAGTTTATCAACCTCTCGTGCATCACCAGCTATTGCTTTAAGGGAAAGCCCTTGCTGCGTGGCTTGATTCGTGGCAAACTTAGTGTTTTCCTCAGATAAATCAAATAATGTCACACCACAACCTTTGTCGGCCAAGTAAAGCGAATAACGCCCCGGTCCGCCACCGATATCGAGAACCTTATCTCCCGACTTAATGTAGCGGTCAAGCATACGACAAGTCAAAAGAAACTCCGGACGATTATCAATACGTCCCCATTCTTGTTCAACGATTTCATCGTAATAATCGCGAACTACTTTTGTTGAATTCTCCATTTTGTTTTCCTCATTTCATTTTAATAAATATAAAAAGTGGCGAAGGTTCTGTTTTGTTACCTTAGCCACTTTATTTTTATAGTATTATATAAATTTAAATATTTCTATAAAAGACAAAGAAGACTAAGCCTGTGCCAATCTGAGCCGGCAGGCTTGGTCATCATATTATGATCATAATTATATACGAACTTACTCACAGCGCTTGTCCCTCTCTTGATAGTCGAGAACAACGATAACATATGCTAATTGAAAATGCAACACTTTTTATCATACTCCAGCTAGTCGTGACACTTCTTTTAGCTGTCCATCTCGCATTTGATAAACAATATCGGCTGCATTGGCAACATCCATATCATGTGTTACGACGATTACACAGTAGCCTTTATCCCTTGCAAGCTTTGACAATATCGCCATTATTTTCTCGGTGTTTGCAACATCAAGATTACCGGTCGGCTCATCAGCAAGTAGTATCTTCGCTCCTGTTGCCAGACTACGAGCTATCGCCACACGTTGTTGCTCGCCACCTGAGAGCTTTGACGGAAAACGCTTGAACTGCTCCTTTGTTATACCAACACTTTCCAGCAGTTTCTCTGCTTTAACCTTTGCATCCCGCGGTTGCACACCCTGCAGTTCCATTGGAAAACAAACATTCTCTGTTATTGTAAATAGCGGAAATAATTGGAACTGTTGAAATATCATCGTTACACTTTCGCGACGATAACGATCTAAATCGAGTTTTGTAAGACTTTCACCATCATAATGAATCTCTCCATCCGTCGGCAAATCCAGTCCTGCCAACATTGACAAAAGAGTTGACTTGCCTGAACCACTCGGACCAACAATGGCATAAAGATGCCCGGGTTCAAACTTACATGCTGCATTTGACACAGCACGAGTTTGTGCATTATTGTACTTGTAAGATATATCATTTAGCTCAAGTGTTGACATTGTTAAATATTCCTTTCCAGAATCTGTATTGAGATTGTCGTTATTCGTCTTTGATTTTAATCGCCACATCGTTTTGCTCCTTGAATCGTTTCCCATAATGATATGAACAAACAAGATAAACTTCTACTATTCTTTCATCTGTAATAATTCTAAAACCTTATGCCTCGTGACTATAACCACTGTAACTACCGTTGCAAGAACATAACCACTCAGGTACATTCCAAAGCATAACAATAATGGTTGAATAGTTTTACTTACCAAAGAAAAATCATATATCACAAGTGTCGCTGTAACAATGAGCAACCCCAATATACACAACAATATCTGCTCAAATCCAAATATGCTACACGTACGTCTGCGAGTGGTTCCCATAGCTCGCATTACAGCCGCGTCTTTTGTGGATTGAATTAACAGAAGTGTAGGGGTCAAAATGCCAATCAGCACAGCACCGGCCAGTGCAAACGGGAACAAGATATCTATTAGTTCAAGAATATCTGTCATATTATCAAGCTCTATAGTGTTTAAACTCAATCTGGCATCAGCAGTCATTCTTGTGCTACTGGCACGCATTCTGTGAGCAAACTCAACTGCTTCATCAAGCCTTTCCATATCCGCAACTCTGAACTCAAAATACTCTAGTGTGAATATTGTGACATTAGTTGGCAACTCCTGTCTAAATGCACTTGAAGCAGCTTGACCTATCGGCGCAAAAACATCCATTCCATGCTCTATACATTCTAAAATCCCCACTACATTGAATCCGGAACTATAGGACTGCATAAAACGTGTGATTTCATCACCAATAAACCCTCCCACCTCTAGTAGCTCTCTAAAATGGAAATCATCTACTACATCACTAAGAAAATCTCTCGCACCACTCATATCAACGAAATCATTTACTCTGGTGTAAAGTCTCTCCACATCTATGGGGCTACTCATTCTTATATCATCTCCCAAGGAAAAGCCAAGAATTTGCGCAAGCTCGCTCCCTACAACGATAGGTCTATTAAAATCACCCAAATCAAAGCTAATCAATGGTGGTTCAAAGCCATCAACATATATAATTTCAAAGTCACTAATGCCATTGTTCAAAAGATAGCGCTCGACATCATTTGTCACAATCATACGGGTATTTTCACTAAAGTTTGCAACCATCTCCAATCCCAGTCGATTTCTAACAGCAAAATCGAAACTGGCTTCATCCCTAATGAATATAGTACCATCTCTGTAAAACACATCATCAACAAGCTCCGACCTTATAGCATCATGGATTGCATCAGATGCCGCATATGTTATGAAACCTCGTACTTCAAAGTTATTGAACATATCCTCATATGTCTGGCGTGTGAAAATAAGCACTCCAATAGCACCACAGAATAGAACTGTGAGCAACAAAGATAGTGTAGCCTTCCACCATGTCCGTCTAATGCGCCTTATAGCGGTGTTCACAATATGGAAAAAAGAAAAATATTTTCTGCCCTTCGGCACGTCAAGTGAAAACGTAATATCTGAATAAGTCACCGGTATGAATACATCTGATATCGGCACAGAATCCGGCAACAACACTTGTTTCTTCGTACGTACACGTCGTTTCGTATCAGACTGTAACAATGCTAGGGGCGGAGTTTTACGCATACGGTGAAAATACATTGCAGTAAATATTATTAAAAATGCGATTATGCTTAGCAAAATCACAACAATCGTAAATACAGGCAATGTTGCATTTATTTCATAGCCAGCAATAGTCTCCGCAATATCTTCAAGTGTAGGTGCGATTGCATGTGCTGTAAAAACTAATCCCAACACCATGCCAATAGGAATGGCTGTGATGGCTAGTGCGCCAAATGGTATTAGTATTGACATTCTTGTCTTATGTTGCTCAACACCAAGAGCTCGCATTATTGCGTATGCTTTCATACTGCGTCCAATGAACAACCATACAGATAGCAATAATGCAGCTGCTGAGGATATGGCAAATAAAGTCATTGTTATCAACGCCATGTTCAAGGCTGCGTTGAGAGATTCTGCCATACGTTCCCATCCTGCATCAAAAACACGAAAGTAGATTTCATAAAACTCAGAAATAGCTTTTGCTGCATTCGTAAATTCGTAGATATCATGAGGATTATCAATAATGAAGCTGACTTCGCCGGAAAAATACTGATGATCTCTCGGCACATCTACAGATAGTAATGTTGATGGAACAAATATCGTATTACGAGAGTATGAACTAAATACGCTCCTCATTTGCTCGCTAAATGTTTCGGTATCCGTCCAAACTCCAACTATTGCTAGCTCAACAGTTTCTATCGGCGGTGCAAATCTCTCAGGGATTCCGGCAGTTGCACCAACCATTGGATTCTGCTCAAACAGTATGTCACCAAGACCAAAATTGATAGTGTCGCCAATACTTACGTTATATCTTTCAAAAAAAGAACGACTCACAACAGCGTTTGTCGTATACGCATCAGCGGGAGTCAATGGTCTACCTTCATGAATAATCATCTGTTGATTTGCAAAACGACTAATCGAGAGCATATCAGATGTATATACCATATCGAAGGTATATCTATCTTGCTCTGTCATTTCGATCAATGTTCGGATTGGAGCAAACTCATCTAGTTCAAGGTAATTTTCCGGTAAACCTTCCACACTCATAATTGAAGGCCAATAGTCCATGGTGGCAAAGTCACCCAACCAATTATGAAAGAATGGACTTCTTGGCTCCCATCTTCCAACAAGTAAATATCTTTCACCTTCAACTAAGCTTTCAAAAAATTCTCGCCCGAATGGATTGTCATAAATCTCGAATATGAGCCTTTGAACAACACCTCTTTCACCATAAAACTCTCTCCAATCAATACCATCTTCAGAAAGTGTGTTTATCCTCATCGAGTCACCGACTATGACATTTTGATTGCCTGCAAGCAGATTTATGCGTCTGAAGTTGATGTATGATACCCCATCTCGAGCAAACTCAGGATGGGGGTGTACGTGATATTCAGCTTCGATTATGAAGCGATTTGCCTGAACATATAGTTCCTCATCTCCGAACTCCATACGTTCAAAGCCATCTAATGATATTCCCGCTGTCATATAACGCCTATCCACCGAAGTCACTTGATCCAGCTCTTCAAAAACTGATATTTGTCCCAGTGTGAGATAGGGTTGAGAAAAGCGCTCCGGTGGTATACCACTTCTTTCCAATGACAGGTAGTTCGTGTGTGGTGATATATCCGACATATCAGGAGTTTCTAGTTCAATCACTGCAACACCACGATAAAACTCCGCTGCACGACTCATCTCCCTTGACATCATCGAGTATTCGGCAGCACGACTAAAAAGCGCAAAAGACGCCGCTAATAGTAGCAGAAAAGTCAACACCGTTCTGATGGGAGTTCGTAATAATGTTTTAAGTGATAATGATATCCTCATATAATACGACCAGTCCTTTGCATTTAGTCAAGAAATAATCATGAATGCGAAACTCGTAGCACAAGGTAAATATCAGTGGCTATTAATATTCACTTTATGAACCCATTAATTATCAAAAATATCTATCGTAAATACTCCGTGTGATGTTAACACAGCTCTTTTCTAGAACTTCTCTAGATCTTTTATATGATTCATTTCAGCAACAGGCTTATTATCACGCTTGATAGCTGTCATTTCAGTTATTGCAGCCCTTAGTGCCTCACGCTTATATTCCTGATTCCAACGAGTTACACCGATGTAATCGAAAATCCCTGCTGTTCCGTTCTGACATCCTGTATGCTCGCCCAATTGGTCAACAGCACGCTCCATTGCTATAAATGTGCTTGGAATACCACCACCGCCGCCACCTGCAGCGGCTACAATAATACTTGGCTTGTTTTTATGGAATGATTCAACATCATCCTTACCATTCCACTGCTTTGTTGTCTCGCAACGTCTTAGCCTATCCCAAAAAATCTTCAATTCCTCACTGATTTCGCCCCAATATACAGGGGTAATATATACATATGCATCAGCCTCTGCAACAAGCTTTTGTAATTCTGCAAAACCATCTTTGTCACCAAACACACATCTATGTTCCTTGAAACAAATCCCCCAACCGTCATAACACATCACACATTTTTTTAGTCCCAGACCCGCTAGTCGAACAACTTCAGATTCCAGACCAAGCTTATCAGCAGTTTCTTTTGCAGCTTCCACAAATGAGTAACAAAGTCCATCCTTCTTTGGTGTCGCGTTTATAATAAGTATTTTTTTAAACATGCTCTTCCCTTCTTTCCTATTTTCTGGTTAGAATTGTAACATATAAATGCGATAAATTCTACAAAAACTCCAACCGGGAGCTGATACATTACAGCTCCCGGTTGGTAAAAATGTGTTTTAACGTTTCATTAGGTATTTTTGCTTCGTTCTTTATCTTTGCGCTTGATTACAATTGCTGCGCCGATAGCAACCATTACCGCTATGCCCAGTAGGGTGAGCCACAACTCTGCGTTAGCTTCTATACCTGTTTGTGGCATTGAGCCGGGTGGTGTCGGTGGTGGTGGTGGTGGTAAAATTACTGTTGCTGTTGAGCGACCTGCTTCAGTTTCTTCCGGTGTTTGCAGGATTGCGGTGTTGTTGAATCGTTGAGAATTCATTACCAAGCCTGCTCTCAGCTGCGCGCTAATTTCTATTGTTACGTAATCTCCCGGAGCTACTGTTCCTAGCACTACTGTCAGTACACCGCCATTTAGTGTTACTGCTGTTGTTGCAGCGGCAGGGGTTATTGTTACGTTTGCAAGGGTGAACTCAGCTAGGTATGTGTTAATTAGGCGACTTAAATCATCTACTACTCTGAAGCCTGTTGCATCATAGTCACTTGTGTTTCTTGCTACTATTGTGTATCTAAGTGGGCTTCCGCCTTGTGGAACTGTGTATACATCTACACCGTTGACGCGCTTTTCGATTGACATTGCCGGGCTTGGCACGTGCTCGTCAGGTACTATTTTCGTTGCGTCGTCTTCGTTGATGTAATAGCCGTCGTCTTCACCCGGTTCACGCATCCAGTTGTCTTCATCGCCTCTCACGTAGTTAATTAACTCACTGTTCCCATCGCCATCTTCGTACAATCGGGCGATGTTTGTCCACGGTGGACGACCTGCAGCACCGGGTTGTACTGTTGCTTCGAATGTAATCGTTACTATACCGTTTACAGGGAGTTCTATAATGTGAACTCTCACTAAATTTCCACCAACGATTTCTACAGTACCAACCTCGCCAAATCCGCCTTGCACCGTTGCAGTAACGTTGCGCACGTTATCAATGTAAGTGTCAACTAAGTGTGCTAAATCATCAATCATCCAAAAATCAAACGCCGTCGCAGTTGGCTCGTTGTCCCGTGGCAAGTTGCGGACTTCAATGGTGTACGTGAGATGTTCACCAACATTGACAAATTGAGGATAAGGGCGGTTCACGGATTTGATGATTCGCAAGAATGGTTTCGGAACTTCTACGGTCGATTCATCTCGGTGAGGTCTTCTCCGTGTCCTTGTGACGTACTCTTCTTCTTCTTCACACCAGTATTCATACTCGTATTCGTAATAAAGCTGATTTCCGTCTTGGTCTTGTAAGACCGCCAAGTTCGTCCATGTCTGTCCTCTAGCTGCCGGCAACACATACGCGTCAAACGTTATGACCACCTGTGCATTCGGTGCCAGTGACGGTATCACGACTGTCAATACATCGTTTACAAATGTACTCGGGGCTACTAGTGCTGCACCGTTTACACGGATATTATGCACATTGTCTATATATACACCGATAAGATTTCTGCCATTAGGCGTCGTATTGCCTAAATCATCGACCACTTGGAAGTTATCCATTGCGCCATCGCCTGTGTTGCTGACTGTAATTGTATAGGTGATGACTTCGTCGATATAACCAGTGATATTATCATGTAGCTCGCTATCACCATAGTTGCTTACTTTCTTTTCAATACGCAAGCCCGGAG
>WQWL01000088.1 GCA_009785345.1 Oscillospiraceae bacterium | reverse complement strand
TTTTCGCCTTAAATGGCTCGACGCTTTCAAGACGTGCATTCCACAAAATGATGCAACAGTTCTTGAAGTTGGTTCAGGCTCGTCTGTGAACATACCAAACGCTCTGACTATTTTTGACAAATCCGCAACATACATAACAGCCAATATGAACAAAATACTAACTGCTGAATTTCGGCAAAACACAGCATCGTTACCAATTGGTATTAAAGTTATCGAAGACGACGCCAACAATATACTAAAACATCTTGCTTCAAATTCTCTGGATGCCGTAGTTTTTGAACATAGCGTTAATGATGTTATTCAAGCTATTTTATGCGAAAATAAGGGAATAGATACAACTAACAGTGACTGGTTTGCCATACTGCCTGAAATGATACAAATTATCAACGCTGAGTACATTAATCAAACACTTGAGCAGTCTGTCAAAAATACATTTCTGTCTTTGCTTGAAAATTGTCTTTCAGTATTAAAACCCGGTGGATACATAATAATGTCGCATTATATGTTCCAATATGATTTGGACTTAGGATATGACCCTGTGTTATGGGAAAATATCTTACCGGTCGTACGTCCGTGGTTAAGCAGTTTATCTACTGGAAAAGAAGTGGCAGTAAAACCATTTGCCCCCCAATGGTGGTTATTTTATCAAAAGTAATGGTTTGTTCTAAAATCGAGTAGGGGCTGACCGCCAATAGGCTTCGCTCCTCTCACACTACCAACAGCATATACTATTTTGTATGGAAGATTTAGCACACGTTATTCTGATTGTTTGTATTATCCATATCGGATAGGCTATCCGATTTTTTGTTGCCAAAATGTTGCCGCACACCATTTGTGCTAGGTCGCACTATTATCGTTCTTTTTTTGCTAGTCAAACGCTTTCTGTAAGATACTCCTTGTTTGATTCCAAATACTTTTCAAATGCTCTGCGTTCGTCATCATCAAGGTCGGACATATCCATACCGTGAATACTGTCCACATTCCCTCTTATCTGTGCAGTCACATCTTCGGGGCTGTAGTGAATCGTGATGGAATAGCCGTTTTCTTTTATGCGTTTAGCGTAAGGATTTTTCTTAGCTTTGGCAAAATCCTTATTGGTCAATTCCGGAATATCAGTCAAATCAATGGGTATATTGTTTATGCTCATAATGCACCTCAATAATCATCCATTTCGGTTTTAGTTGCTCGTCTGGCTGAAATAATGCGTATTACGGTTTCGTCCTCACGGTGGCAGTGAATAACGGTCAGCAATCGTGTATTCTTGCTGAATCCGACAACCATAAAACGTTTTTCATCGCCATAATCTCTTTCATCTTCGATAACGTCTGCATAAATACAGTTGCAGCTTCTTTGAATGGTATACCGTGCTTCTCGATATTGGAGAGGTTTTTGCGTGTATCCCACTCAAAAAGTTGTTCGCCTTGTCTAAATTGTTCTGCCGGCATAAGTTAATCCTCTTTTTTATGTCATAGGCTTGCCTTGACCGGTGTCATCAAATTTAGCTGTGCCGTCATTGTCCTTACCTAAGTGTTCAAAGCCGCCACTGCTTAACAAGTCCTCAAACGCATCGTCTGGTTTGGATGTATATTGTTCGTTTGCACGTTGTTTAGTCGTCATTTCAAAAGGTACACCCTGTTCTCGGACAAGTGCTTTTAGACTGGAAGTTACGTAGGTTGTCATGTTCAATCCGATTTCGTCAAGTGTTGCTTCGGCTTGCCGCTTCAACTCATCATCAATTCGTATAGCAACAGATTTTGGCATAACATCATCTCCCTTTGTGCTGTATATCTATCTAGTGATAGTGTATCACGATGTAAGCGGTTTAGCAATACGCAATTTTTGTGTTTCATGTGATAAAGCGGCTCTGCCGACATAGTCGGCAACTGCAACTACCGCCCTGTGCTTCGTACCGGTTAGTTTCTTCAATTGAAAATTTTCACATCTCTAACTGAACTATTTTAGACTATTATGTGTGTAATTGAGTCTAGATATAGTTGAGCTGCAAGGTTGCTTATGGTACACTTGTCGTATTAGTTTCATTCTCTGCGGTCGTTTTTGGAAGTTGGGGTGAGATGGCGAATTTATATAACACGAGGGCAATATGAGTAAAATTTCAGAAATTATTGAGAGTAAAAAACATTATGGCGGGGTCACACTTTTGGAGCGCATGGAGGAATGTCGTACACCGGCAATCAGTATAGCCATAGTCGAAGATTTTGAAATAAGCGATGTTTATACTTACGGTGTAAAGCGAAAATGGAAAAAAGAAGAGGTTACGGTGAATACTCTTTTTCAAGCAGCTTCTATCAGTAAGCCTGTATTCGCTGTTGCTGTTATGCGATTAGTCGAGCGTGGTATACTTGATATAGATGCAGATGTTTCTGAGTATCTTATTGACTATCAGGTGCCTACATTCGATAATAAAAAGCACATAATCACTTTAAGACAAATTTTGAGCCATAATGCAGGCTTAACTATTCATGGTTTTGTGGGTTATCGACAAGGGCAAAAAATTCCAACAATTGAACAGATATTAAGTGGCGTATTTCCGTCTAATAACTTAAAAGTGAAATTATTTAGAAATCCTGAGGTTGAACATCAATATTCCGGTGGCGGATATGTTCTTGCACAAAAAATCGTCAAAGATGTATGCGAAAATGACTTTTGTGAGTTAATGGATGAGTTGGTTCTCTCACCATTATCAATGACAAACAGCACTTACTCGCAACCTTTGGCTAAAGGCAAACAGAATGAAATCGCTTATGGTTATGATTTTCACAATCTGCAGTTACCCGGTGGATATAATATAATGCCGGAACTGTCAGCAGCAGGATTATGGTCTACACCGTCAGACCTTGCGCGATTAGGGATAGAAATGATGAAAGCATTAAAGAGCGATAGCACATTCCTAAAAAAGGATACAGCAGAAGTGATGACAACAAAAGCATATGAAAACTCCGAGCACGGGGTAGGCTTTAGTGTAGGTAAAAGTAAAAAAGGATTAACATTCGGGCATAGCGGCTCAAATTTCGGTTATAATTCAGATATGGTTTTTTGTCCTGATAACGGTTCAGGAATAGTAATAATGCAAAACGCAACTATTGGAGATGAAATCCCCGAAGAAGTTACAAGTGCTTTCAAAGAAGTTTATGATTGGTGAGATAGTATCCGAAAATAAGCGTAGCACTGTAAGTGGCTCAAATTCAAGGCGATTTCGTGATTATTTATATTATCCATATCGGATAGGCTATCCGATTTTTTGTTGTCAGTGAATTTTTTGTGGTCAGCCATATTGTAGTAGAATTGGTTGTATTATGACCGCTAACAACAGATGTCTGTATTTATTAAGTCAGTAATTTGTTTTTTTAATAGGGGGACATCTGACTGAATGGTTTGCCATATATCTGTCATTTTGAGTGTGAAATACCCATGTGCAGCGATATCTCTCATTCCCGCAATTCTTTTCCAAGGTATGTGGGAATTTTTTGCTCTAAGTTCATTACTAAGATTCTTAACAAGTTCGCCGATGTTAATAAGCGTCATGCAAGCTGCACGTTGCTTCTCTTCATTTGCAATGAAGTCAGATTCACTAATTCCGCGAACTATCTTCGCAACCTCGTTGGTTTCTTGAAGGATTTTCTTCAGTACAATCAAATCACGTTTATTCATAATATACTAACAGTCCTTCCTATTTCGATTATCGCATCTGGCAAAATAGGTGAGTGTATAACATCAACAGGTTTTGCTAGTTCTTCTTCGAGAAACTGCTTTAACCCTATAATTGTTAAAATTGATACAGCGGGCACATCAAACTCAACAAGCACATCCAAGTCGCTATCATAAGTGGCGCAACCGTCGGCATAAGATCCGAAATAGTCTACTTTTGTCAACGGGAATTCCTGCGCTGCTTTTTTCACGGCACCTACAATCATATCATGTGTCAATAATGTTTTATTCTTAGACATTTTTCTCCTCCTGTATGGGTGATACAGAGTCTTATCCTTTGTTAACAAATGGAGTAATGTTTAACTACGCATCATTACTTGTTGTCAGTCGTATTATTACAG
Organism: Oscillospiraceae bacterium; assembly: GCA_009785345.1. GTDB lineage: Bacteria > Bacillota > Clostridia > Oscillospirales > Oscillospiraceae > WRMH01. Next base: position 8,324 of record WQWL01000088.1, on the reverse strand, counting down.
ATTTAGTAGCATCAAATCGGCCGTTAACAACATGATGATCTATATTGAGAAGTATAGCAGATTATCTATTTTATGTCCATTATATCACGTGTAATATCGCTTGTTAAAACAGCTCTGCCGACATGGTCGGCAACCGCAACTACCGCCTTCCGCTTCGCTCCGGTTGGTTTCTTCAATTAAAAGCTCTTAAAGTTATTATTGATTATAGTTGAACTACAGAGTCGCTTGTAGTAGACTTGTTGTATTAGTTTCATTTTCTACGATCATTCATGGAAATAACAAAACGAACTTATATGATGGAAGGTAAAAACCATGAATTTAATTGATCAACTTAACAATTTCATGGCGAACATAGGAGTAGATTATATTATTTGCGGAGGTCATGCTATAGATTTATTTCTTGGTAGAAAAACACGCCCGCATAAAGATTTAGATGTAGTTATTTATTGGGAAGATAGAGATGAAATTGTTCAGCATATGTTAAACGAAGGCTGGGATGTTTATGAACCCATCGGCACTTTATATTTACATAAAATAAATGATGTATCCGACCAAAAGCGTATAAAAACAAATATATGGTGTGTTAAACCGGCAAATCAACACTATGAATTTACAGAGCATGAGAAGGATATGTATGCTGTGGATTTTGATGATTCTGAACAGACCGAACTTGATTATATTGAGTTTTTATTTAATACACAAACAGATGGATATTTTTTATATGCACGAAATCATGATATAAAACTTAATCTTGATGAAGCTGTTCTTTATGTCGATAAAACTCCTTAATGGTATTATTATATAAATCAAAACATACGGGTGTTACCGGTAACCAACTTGATTTTGATAACGCCGCTAAAGAAATGAGTATAAAACAACAATCATGGCTAAAAAATGCATTGTCTGTTATGTTTTCTGACGGTCACAATTGGCTTAATAATTTATGATTCAAATTCCCCAAATAGGCATAAAGCTGTGAGTGGGAAAATTTAAAGTTATTTCGTGCAAGTAAGGCATCAGTTATATATTTTCGGAGGACGTAATGAGAACAAAAGAAGAATATTATGAGCAAGTAGTTCTTAAAAATAGAGAACTGGCGATTGACCCTGAAATTACAAAATGCACATGCCCAAATACTCTTTGTGACTGGCATGGGAAATGTATGGAATGTGTGGCTTTACATAGATATCATAATGACCACATTCCTGCTTGTTTACACGGTATACTTGACGAAAAATTAAAGGCATTAGTTGCTGTTACCGAAATGACCGCAAGTAAAAAAGATGGCACGCCTCTTGAGTATAGACATTATGTTAATGAACAAGATAAATTGAAATCTAGTGAATAGTGTGAGCATAACGTAGTACAGGCGTTAACCTGCTTAAGCGATTTGGCAATCACTAGCAAGAGAAATTTATATTTGTGGAGGTTATCATGCTTCTTGATTTACTTGCAAAAAGATATAGTTGCAGAAATTTTCAAGACAAAAAAATTCCGGCTGAAATTATCGCATATATGTTGGAGTGTGGTCGTTTATCTGCATCAGGTGGTAACGAGCAACCTTGGAAATTTGGAGTTGTGACAGAAGCCAATTTAATCAAAGATATTTCAGAGGCTGCCAGCGAAAATTATTGCCAAAAATGGATTGCCAATGCGCCTTTGATTATTGCATTGTGTACGCAAATGTTTGATTATCCAATTGCTGATATTGGCCTAAAGAGGTTTCCGTCAATGCTTGATAAGATGAAGGCAATTGATAAAGATGTGATTTCTGCAATTGGGATGGAAGAACATCAAACCAAGATACCCGGTGAACATATGGTACTGGCGGCACTGGAACACGGTATTTATTCAACGTGGATCTCAAGTATGAATTGTGAGAAAGTTGGAGAGTTGCTAGGTTTGGAAGGCTATCTTGTATCAAATATAATTGTATTTGGATATCCCAGACAACACAGAGAGCCAACTCCAAAAGAGAGATTGGATGCTCTTATATTTGCAAACCATTTCAATAATGCTGGATTTATAGTATAAGCATTTTCAAATCAACACCGAAAATTACGCCTACCTCATGATTATTCAAATTATCGACGGTATGCAGCGAAGTTTACCATTCAATTACTATCGCTTGCATCGCATATAATAAGCAGAACGAAATAAGTGGCTCAAATTAAACCGGTGTCGTGAGTATTGAGATTCGATAAGGTTAAATAACCAGTACCGTGTTAATTTTATTTTTAGAGGGAATAATAATGTTTACAATGACCTATGCAACAATGGAGGATAAGCCTCATTTCTGCAACGAATGGGAGAATCTCCCTGAAAGTGAATATGAATCGAAAGTTAGGGATAAGAGGTGCTATGTTATACGCTTTAATGATAAACCCATAGGATATATGCGGTATAATCTAATGTTCGATTTTGTACCGTTCCTTACATGCTTTTATATTGACGACACACATCAGGGAAAAGGATTTGGGAAAAAAGCAATGGAGCATTGGGAGACCGAAATGCGCTCCCTTGGATATAAAATGATAATGGTTTCTACACAGGTTGATGAAAATGGACAACTTTTTTATCGCAAGTTGGGTTACAAAGACATGGGGGCTATTGTTATGGATATATCTCCGTATGAGCAGCCTTTGGAAATGTTTTTAGGAAAGGCTCTGTAGTGTACAAATAAGCACGATTCTGTAAATATCAGAATAAGGAATAGTACAATTTCATGGTATAGCTACTTGCTACAGCAGTTATATATTCAAGCGATGAGTGGCAAATTATATTAGGTGGTATCTATAGAATGGAAATTAAACCTTTAACGGCTGAGCACCTACCCGAATATGCCGATGTTATACGGAAAAGTTTTGCTACTGTCGCACAGGATTTTGGGTATACGAGCGAGAATTGCCCCGGACACACAAGCTTTATTACAAATGAACGATTAAAGAATAAAATCAAAGAGGGATACTATCCATTTGGCTGCATTATCGCCGATAAAATTATTGGATTTGCATCACTTACCGACATAGGTAATGGTACTTATGAAATGAACGACGTAGCGATTTTGCCCGAATATCGCCACTTCAAATATGGGAAAACCCTGTTAGATTTTTGTAAGTCAAAGGTCGCCGAGTTTGGAGGGCAGAAAATATCAATCGGCATTATTGAAACTAATACCAGAGTGAAAAATTGGTATACGGCAAACGGATTTATTCACACAGGAACAAAAAAGTATGAGAGTGTGCAATTTGAGGTAGGTCATATGGAGTGGAGAAGAAACACCGAGTAAGCATTTTCAAATCAACACCGAAAATTACGCCTACCTCATGATTATTCAAATTATCGACGGTATACAGCGAGGATTCAAAATGGAATCCTCGCTGTATATTATCTTACTGCTTAACGGTGTCATATCGGATAGGTTATCCAATTCATTATTGTCAAATTGTTTACAATAATTCTTTGCGTTCTTAGCAGATTTGCGTTATAATTAGGACACATATGTAGCGAGGAGCGTGATAATCATGGCAACTTCAGCAACAAGAATTTCACCACCCACACAGGAAGAAATAGAAGTTGTGCGGCAAGAACTATGCAATAAACTTGAAAAAGCAGAAAGCCAACCACTTTCTGAAAAGCGCAGTGCATCAATTGTTTTTTCTGAAAAGAGGGAGGCACTGGAGGAATTACTAAGTGCAAGAATATAATGTCGTATTTTCAGAAACCGCTGAATATGATCTAGACGAAGTTATTGAATATTTGAGCAATTTTTCTCCCAGCATAGCTCGGCGTTATTACGATGAAATTATGGTTAAAGCATTATCACTAGGGCAATGTGTCATCTAAAGATTGCATAATGTTCAATAGTGTGATATCATTGCAGTGAGGTGATGATACCAATGAAAAAGGTAACTGTTCAGTTACCTACAAATAAAGAAATAATCTTCGTCAAAACAGAGAAATAGTCACCGTTTTCTTTATTCAAAAAATCGCTTAACGCATTCAAGCTGCATTTTAAGAAATAGTTATCCACAAATGTTAAGAGATGTGATTAATAGGTTAGTGAAAATAAGCAAGTAGCCATGGAGAGTAATGAATTTGCTTGAAAATGTTGGCAATTCGGCACTGACGTAGCGAAATATTTTAATAGTTTTCCACAGTCAATATGACCATAGCAGTTATTGCAAAAATTCGCTTTTTTCCTTGCTTTGCAGTATAATATAGACATTAAGTTGCAGGTGAGAAGGTGATTCGTTTGAGTAAAGATAAACTAATAAAATCGCTACAACAAGAACTCAAAGAACAGAGTGAAACGATTGCAAGTTTACACAGAATCATCGACAGCTTAAATGAAACAGGAGTTGAGTCGCATCGTATTATCCTCAGTTTAAACAAAACGATATCTGGATTACAAGGTACTATAGATGAATTAAACCAAAGGATTAAAGAGTTGAGCGAACAACTGGGCATGAATTCAAGAAATAGTTCTAAGCCACCATCTAGCGATGAGTTCAATAAGCCGTCACCCAAGAGTCTACGAGGCAAGTCCGGGAAAAAGGCTGGAGGTCAACCCGGTCATAAGGGTTCACACCTTGACATCACTATAGAACCCGATGAGATAGTACTTCATGTACCGACTCTGTGCCGTGGATGCCCCAACCACGAGAGTTGTGTAAGCCAAGCCTGTGTGGGCGAAACGAGAAAAGTAGTTGACGCTGTGGTAACAGTGAATGTCACTGCACATCAGTCTCTTGTGCTTAATTGTCCTCTGTATGGGATTAGGTACAAGGGGGAATTTCCGGAAGATATCAAGGCACCTGTGCAGTATGGAGAAAATTTGCAAGCGTTGGTAGTTGCTATGAACACTGTTGGTGCCGTGAGCGTAAATCGAACCCACGAGATTCTTTCAGGAGTGTTTGGTATCCCGTTATCGACCGGAACGATTGTAAACATGGTTAACAGGTGTGCGTACGGACTGACCGGTATTATTGAGTTTATTCGTCAACGTGTGGCTGAAAGCACTGTAGGTAATTTCGATGAGACAGGTACAAATGTTGATGGGAAGAAACATTGGGTTCATACGGCGTCTAATTTAGACTTTACACATCTGAGGATAAGTGCCAACAGAGGTCAGATAGGGATGGATGCAGGTGGAGTGTTGCCTAATTTCTCAGAAATTGCTGTTCATGACTGCTGGTCTCCCTACTGGAAGTATCCGCTTATATCGCATGCCCTATGTTGTGCGCATCTGCTTAGAGAATTGATTGCCGCACAGGAGCGTCATCCGGAGCAGAAGTGGGCAACAGATTTCATACAACTCATACTCAAAATGAAAGAAACCAAAGAGCAGGCACTCGAAGCGGGAGAAACAAAGCTAAGCGCAGAAAAATTACGTGCATTCGATATGGAATATGACAGAATCATCAAGCTGGCACATGAGGAGAACACATTTCCGCCGACAGGAGATGCAAACACTGAAAAGAAACGCGGTCGAAAGAAAAAAGGTAAGACGTTAGCTCTAATTGAACGGCTTGAAAAGCACAAGGTATCAGTCTGCCTATTTATTAATAACTTTGATGTACCCTTTGATAACAACCTCGCAGAAAGAGATATTCGCATGGTAAAAACTAAAACAAAGGTGTCCGGTTGCTTCCGAAGTTTAGAGGGTGCAAAGAATTATCTGAAAATCATGTCTTTTGTCGGGACTGCGAAAAAGCATGGTAAAAGTGCTTTCGTTGCTATCAGAAATGCTATTTCCGGCAATCCAGACTTCTTTTTACAATTTACCTAACTGAATAGTTACTGAAAAAGAATGAAATAAAGCTGAGCCAAGAGCAGCGCAAGGAATTGGAGAAATTTAGCAAGACAGGAGTACAAAGCGCAAAACTAATCAAACGTGCGGAGATAATTCTACTGTTAGACACATCAGAAAGCGAGAAGGCAGTAACATTCAAAGAAATCTCAAGGCGCCTCAATGTCAGTGTGACAACTGTTACAAATGTGAAAAATGACTTTTTAGCGTCAGAAAACATTAAAGCATTTTTGAAAAGAAAAAAGCGTGACACACCACCCGTTGCACCCAAGATAACCGGAGATGTTGAAGCTAGGATTATAGCGGTAGCATGTAGCGAGGTTCCGGCGGGTTGTGCAAGATGGACTGTACGACTGCTCACAGAAAGAGTGGTTGAACTGCAGATATTGGATTCGATATCTTTCAAGTCGGTACACCGACTTTTAAAAAAACACAATTTAAGCCTCACATGAAAACTTGTTGGTGTATTCCACCAGAGCAAAACGGCGCATTTGTCGCAGCGATGGAAGACGTATTAGCAGTATATTCGCTCCCATATGACCATCAGAAACCTGTTGTATGTATGGATGAAAAACCATATCAACTACTTGAGAATGTTCGTGAACCGTTGCCCGCGCAACCGGGTTCAACAGAGAAATATGATAATGAGTATAAACGAAACGGTACTTGCAGTATTTTCATTTTCACAGAACCACTTGCAGGCTGGCGTGATGCCGAGGCACTGCCGCAGAGAACGAAATTAGATTGGGCTCATAAAGTGGAATGGTTGCTTGAAGAGCAGTATCCTGAGGCCGAAAAAGTCGTTCTCGTGATGGATAATCTGAATACGCATAATACCTCATCACTTTACGAAGCATTTCCACCGGAAAAAGCATTTTATCTCGCACAGCGGCTTGAAATCCATTATACTCCGAAACACGGAAGTTGGCTCAATATAGCGGAATGTGAATTGTCGTCGTTGGCGGCTCAGTGCCTTGGAAGTAGACGTATTGCTGACATTGAGTTGCTGAATCTGGAACTTAAAGCGTGGAACACAAGGAGAAACCGTGAACAAAAGGGTGTAGACTGGCAGTTTACAACCGCAGATGCAAGAACCAAACTGAAGCGCCTATATCCAATTGTTATATAACTTTTAAATGACACAGTGTACTAGCTTTTATGCCACAACGCTGCCCTTTTGTACAGGATGATGTATTACGGAAAAAAGGCTATAGATGGCTGTTTGTTCGTAATTATACAATATTCTATGTGATTGACGAGGAAAATATCCTAGTAGATATTCAAGCAATCATATATTCAGGTAGAGAGTACACAGCATTGTTGTAGTATATAACATAGATACAGTGAAGAATCACAATATTGCTATATGCGTTACAATAACTCAAAGGAGCTAACCGACTTCAAAATCAGTTAGCTCTTTTCAATATGGATTTTCAAAAAAAATGTTGCCAAGATGTTGCCGCAGCGGGTTTTTCAAAGCAAAAAACCTAGCATTTGCAACACGTTGCGAGAACCCGTCAACTACTCCCACTCAATACTGAACATCAACATCATATACTATTTTGTATGGAAGATTTAGCACACATTATTCTGATTGTTTATATTATCCATATCGGATAGGCTATCCGATTTTTTGTTGTCAAAATGTTGCCAGTGATTACCGACGATCATTCTCCGCCGAATAGTGCCTCCGGTAAATCACGTTTTGAGTAAATGAATCGGCGAACTTCCATTACATCATCTATTACAACATAAAATACTGCGTAGTTCCGAACATTAATACGGTAATATGGATGTTTTCGATTTCGCTGAGTATTATATGGCTGAAAGCCAAGTGGATTTTTCAAACGCTTATATATTGCTTTTTCTGTGTCCTCGATCAAGCGCAGTGCTGCTTTTGGATTCATGAGCACATCTGCAATATAATATTTTACTTCCGCAACATCTTGCTCAAACGTTGATAGATAACTAAGTTCGTATGCCTTATCCATCAAGCCCTTCTTTCAATTTTGAAAAAACTTCTTGATGTGAGTATCTAACCGTTGAGCTTTCCGCAACGCGGTCGGCTTCATCAAGCTTTACTTCTATATCATCAGTTAGCTCAGCATATTTTTCAAGGCTCAACACAACCATTGCACCGTGTCCGTTTTTTGTTAAATAAACAGGGCTTCCTTCGTTCACTGTGTTTTCGATTTCCGGAAATTTATTTCGGAGATCAGATACAGGTCTTATTTGAATCATTGACTCCACCTCGCTGACATACTTTATCCTAATTTTATCAGAATGCTATCCTGAGGTCAATGATTGCTTTTGAAGCGTGTAAATTTGATTCTAGGAATAGTTGAGCTTCAAAGACGTACATGATATATTGGTCATGTTAGTTTCGTTTTGCGAAAATATTTTGAAACGGACCCGACGTAAATAGTGGAGGTTAAGTATGGCGAAATTAGATGATATAAAAAATGTAATAATTGAACTATTCCCTGAAAATGCTTTGAACGATACAACATGG
>WQWL01000087.1 GCA_009785345.1 Oscillospiraceae bacterium | reverse complement strand
TTTTGCCGCCATGCGGCACATAAAAACCTTGAAAGGCATTAGCATTACTGCGGTTTTTCTGCACCACATGACAACAAAAATCCGACGGCAAAATTGCACAACTTATTTCCAGACAGTTCCTTAATACACAAAGTGCTAGTTAATATGCCTAGCCTTTTAGGATTACAATTGATGCACGAAATGACCATTCATTTTCATGGTCGTTTTATAACTAAATCTTATAGAAAGACATGGTCGTTATAATGGCAAAAGAAACAAATCTTGTTATAGTTGAATCGCCTGCTAAGGCAAAGACGATAGAGAGGTACTTAGGGTCAAGCTTTAGGGTAACGTCTTCAATGGGTCATTTACGGGATTTGCCAAAAAGCAAACTGGGAGTTGACATTGAAAATGGCTTTATTCCCGATTATCAACCTGTTAAAGCACGTGAGAGTGTAATAAAGGAACTTACAAAAGCAGCAAAGAGTAGTTCAAAAGTATATCTCGCAACTGACCCTGATCGCGAAGGTGAAGCAATATCCTGGCATTTAAAAGAGCTATTAAAGCTTTCAGATGATAGAGCATTTCGAGTTACATTTAATGAGATAACTCAAAAAGTAGTCAAGGCTGCAATTGAAAATCCTCGCCCGCTTGATATGGACTTGGTAAATGCACAACAAGCCAGAAGAATACTTGACCGCATTGTCGGTTATCAACTAAGTCCGCTTCTGTGGAAGAAGATACGCCGTGGTCTTTCGGCAGGTCGCGTACAATCTGTTGCGTCAAGAATGGTAGTAGATAGAGAAAATGAGATTCGAGAGTTCAAACCAGAAGAATATTGGTTATTGAATGTTGATTTGTCGCCGAAAGAGAAGCCAGGCAAATTTACCGCTGCATTTCATGGATTGGGCAAGAAAAAGCTTGAACTAAAAAGCAGTTCAGATGTAGAGACAGTTGTAAACGCGGTAAAAAATGCTCCATTTGTTGTGGAGACAGTTAAACGTACAAAGAAGAAGCGTTCAGCGGCTCCTCCGTTTATAACATCAACACTTCAACAAGAAGCATCTCGTAGGCTTGGTATGGCCCCTAGGAGAGCGATGTCAATTGCACAGCAACTATATGAAGGTGTTGATATTAAAGGGATGGGAATTGTCGGTCTTATTACCTATATGAGAACTGACTCATTACGTATTTCTGATGAAGCGAGAAATGATGCCAAGAATTTCATAAGCTCAACATATGGAGCAGAGTACTATCCTGAATCACCAAACTTCTACAAATCAAAAGGCAGCGCTCAGGATGCACACGAAGCTGTACGTCCGAGTAGTGTTGCTCTAACACCCGAAAACATCAAAGCTAGTTTGTCAAATGATCAATATAGAATGTATCGCATGATTTGGAGTCGATTTGTTGCCAGCCAAATGGCACCGGCGATTTATGATAGTTTAACAATTGATGTAGAATCAGGTGGATACATTTTCAGAGCAAATCATTCAGTAATTGCATTTGCCGGGTTTACGGCAGTATATGAAGAAAAAACGGATGATGAAAAAGAAGAGAAACAATCATCGTTACCAAACTTAGAAGAAAATGATCCGCTAAAACTCGAAAAAATTAATGAAGAGCAGAAATTTACACAGCCACCACCGAGATATAATGAAGCAAGCCTCATAAGAGCCATGGAAGAGTCCGGTGTGGGGCGCCCGAGTACATATGCACCGACGATTTCAACAATTATGGATCGAGAATACGTTGTAAAAGAAGGTAAAGCACTTCGTCCAACACCACTGGGAGAAGTTGTTGTAAATCTGATGAAAGAACGTTTCTCGGATATTGTCGATCTTAAATTTACAGCTCGAATGGAAGAAGAGTTGGACAATGTAGAAAAAGGTAACGATAACTGGCAACATGTATTAAGCGAATTTTACAAAGGCTTCAGTAAAGAACTAGAAAGTGCAGAAACTGCACTAGAAGGGGAGCGTATTAGGGTTCCTGATGAAGTTTCTGATGAGATATGTGATCTATGCGGAAAGCAAATGGTTATTAAATCCGGACGTTTTGGACGTTTCCTAGCATGTCCCGGATATCCTGATTGTAGCTTCACAAAGCCACTTGTTATTGAAATGCCGGGCAAATGTCCTAAATGTGGATTAAGAATACTAAAAAGAACATCAAAGAATGGCTATACATATTATGCATGTGAACATCTCAAAGAATGTGGTTTCATTACATGGGATGTGCCTGTTGCTGATAATTGTCCCGAATGTGGTCAAACCATGTTTAAGTTGTCAGGCAGAGGAGCAAGAAAACCATTCTGTATTAATGAAAAATGTAAGAACTTCTTGCCGGAAGATAAACGCGGATACAGAAGAAAACCAAAAACAGACGATGAAAATGCAACAAAGGAAGATGGCGATTCGAAGGATGCTGCGGCGAAGTCTGCAACAAAAACAACTAAAAAGAAACCGACTAGAAAAGCTTCGACAACGAAAAAGGCAACCACAGCTAAAAAAACAACCACAGCTAAAAAGACAACAACAGCTAAAAAGACAACAACAAGAAAACCAACTGTAAAAAAAGCGACACCTTCTAAAACTGTCACACCAAAAGCTACTACATCAAAAACAACTAAACCTAAAACTACAAAACAAAACACAACAAAATCCGAGGTTGAAGAATGAGTAATGTCGTAATAGTCATTGGTGCAGGACTGGCAGGTTGCGAGGCTGCGTGGCAACTTGCAGAGAGAGGAATAAATGTTGAACTTTTTGAAATGAAACCCGAAAAACGTTCTCCTGCCCACATATCGCCAAGCTATTCCGAACTTGTATGTTCAAACTCATTTAGGAGTAACGAGCTAACGAATGCAGTCGGCTTGCTAAAAGAAGAAATGCGTAAGCTGAATAGTATTATAATTCAATCAGCTGATGAAACACGAATACCTGCCGGTGGTGCATTAGCTGTTGATCGTGAAAAGTTTGCAAATTTGGTAACAGAGAAAATTCATAGTCATCCCAATATAAAGGTTTTCGAAAAAGAAGTAACAGAAATCCCGGAAGGTAATGTTATAATTGCAACGGGTCCATTAACATCAGAAGAACTTGAAAACAATATTGTGAACTTGTTTTCAGATAATAATTTATTGAACTTTTATGATTCTGCTGCACCAATCGTGACCCTTGACAGTATTGATATGAACAAAGCATTCTTCGCATCAAGATACGATAAAGGGGATGCAGACTATATAAACTGTCCAATGGACGAGAGGCAGTACATTGAATTCTATAATGCTTTGATTTCAGCTGAAAATGCTCCTGTTCACGGCTTTGAGGAACAGCTCGTGTTTGAAGGTTGCATTCCGATTGAAGTAATGGCAAAGCGTGGAATAGATACCATGCGATACGGTCCGCTAAAACCGGTTGGATTACGAGATCCGAGCACAGGAAAAGAACCATATGCCGTTGTACAACTTCGGAAAGATAATTCAGAAGGAACAATATATAATATTGTAGGATTTCAAACTCATCTAAAATTTGGTGAACAAAAAAGAGTGTTCTCAATGATTCCCGGATTGGAACATGCGGACTTTGTCAGATATGGTGTTATGCACCGTAATACATATATTAACTCACCAAAATTACTAAATCGATATTATAGATTGAAACAGGATGAGCGCATAAGTTTTGCCGGACAGATAACCGGTGTAGAAGGATATGTTGAATCTGCAGCATCCGGGTTATTGTGTGGAATTGAAGTTGCTCGTGAATTTCAAGGTTTGCCACCAATTGATTTTCCAAATGAAACTGCCATTGGTGCTTTGGCGCTATATGTATCAGCGGGTTCAATTTCAAACTTTCAACCAATGAATATAAACTTTGGAATTATAAGCCCTCTTGATGTAAAAGTAAGAGGAAAACAAAATAGAAATCTTGCTCTTTCTAAAAGAGCACTTGACATAATAGACAACATACTCAATTAATGACTCAGGAACTGTTAAGAATGCGCCAATTGCTTCCCTGTCGGGAAACCACAAATTGATATACATAAGAAAGGGATGTCATTGAAATGAAAATTATTGTTGACGCAATGGGTGGGGATAATGCTCCTGATGAAATCGTTCTTGGTTCAATTGCAGCAGTAAAAGAAAACAATGTTGAAGTGACATTAGTCGGAAAAGGCGAAGATATACTTCGTGTTATTGAAAGTAAAGGGCTTAGAGAATTGCCCACCGGAATTGAGATTGTTAATGCAAGTGAAGTAATTGAGATTGAGGAAGATCCGGCAAGTGCAATTCGTGAAAAGAAAGACTCATCAATCAATATTGGATTGACTCTCTTACGTGATGGGCAAGGAGATGCATTTGTGTCAGCAGGAAGTACCGGAGCAATACTTTCCGGTGCAACATTAATTGTAAAACGCATCCGTGGTATAAGACGTGCTGCACTTGCGCCGTTTTTACCTAACAAGAAGTCAGGGTTTGTTTTAATTGACTGTGGTGCAAATGCTGAATGCACTCCAGAGTATTTATTACAATTTGCATACATGGGTTCTTTTTACATGGAAGATGTACACAATGTAAAGTCTCCAAGGGTAGGCTTGTTGAATAATGGTGCTGAAGCCACGAAGGGGACAGAGTTGCAACAAGAAACCTATAAGTTGCTAAGAAATTCAGATCTCAATTTTACCGGAAACGTTGAGGCAAAAGATGCAATGGAAGGTATATGCGATGTTCTGGTTACTGATGGATTTACCGGGAATGTATTCTTGAAAGCCGTTGAAGGTACTGCATCATTGATAATGTCTGAATTGAAAAATGTATTTTACAGCAATGCAATAACACAGCTATCGGCATTATTAGTCAAAGGTAAGTTAAAAGGACTAAAAAAGAAAATGAATCCGGATTCAATAGGCGGTACAGCTTTGCTTGGCATATCAAAGCCTGTTTTAAAAGCCCATGGCTCATCAAATGCAATAGCATTTCAAAATGCTATAATACATGCGGCGAAGGAAGTTGAATCAGGAATTGCGAATAGACTGCAAGATAATATAAAAAAAATGAGAGTAACAGTTGACAAAACGGATGAGAACTAATAATATTTTAACTACATAATATATAGTTATTTTATGACAAACAATTACGAAAGGCATGGTCAGTATTATGATTTTTGAAAAACTTCGTGCAATTATTGCTGAACAATTTGCTATAAGCGAAGATATGGTTACGATGGACACAGCATTCATTGATGATTTGGGAGTAGATTCACTAGATGTTGTTGAACTTACAATGGCCATTGAAGAAACCTTTGATGTACCGGAATTTGATGATGTACTAATTGCAAAACTTATTACTGTCGGCGACCTGTATAAATTTTTATCAGATACATGTGATTAGCATACCGGTATGAAATTAAAGCATACATGTATGGAGACGCTATGACCAACTATCAATATGACGAATTGGAAACAAAGATAAATTACAGTTTTGCTAATAAAGTTCTTCTTAAAGAAGCATTGACGCATAGTTCGTTTGCAAATGAGAAAGCTGGAGAAAATTCCACCAGCAACGAAAGATTGGAGTTTCTTGGAGACTCATTACTTGGTATGATGGTAGCGCTTCTCATTTATAAATCTAAACCAAATATGTCAGAGGGGCAAATGACAAAACTGAGGGCAGAGCTTGTATGTGAGAAAAGCCTTGCTACAATTGCGTCCAGATTTGACTTAGGCTCATATATATATCTTGGTCGCGGTGAATCAAGCGGGGGAGGGCGTAGTCGTCCTTCTATACTTTCTGATACATTTGAAGCCGTCATTGCTGCAATATATCTTGATGGTGGCTATGATCCTGTGCAAAAGCTAATAGGGAGCATTTTCGAACAAATGCTGGATAAGCAAACTCCGGGTACTCTTGATTATAAAACACGACTTCAAGAAGTTATTCACAGTAAAGCGGGACAATCTCTATTATATGAATTAGTTGATGAGCATGGCCCGGCGCACAACAAATCTTTCATATTCAATGTTAATTTAAATAATGAAATTATCGGAACCGGTGTTGGCAAAAGTAAAAAAGCTGCCGAGCAAGAAGCAGCAAAAGCAGCTCTAAATAAGTTATTTGAAAGGAATGATCATAATTATGCGTAATTTTACATTTTCACAACCTACAGTTTGTATATTTGGACGAGAGCCGGAGCAAGCTCTGAAAGAGCAACTATCAAAGCGTGGTGTCAAAAAAGTATTACTTCATTTTGGAGGCGGTTCTATTATGAACAATGGCGTCTACGATATGGTGATATCTGCGCTTAAAGACCTCAATTTAAGCTATATTGAGCTTGGTGGAGTACAACCAAACCCACGAGTAAAATTAGTTCGCGAAGGCATCGAACTTTGCCGTACCAACGATGTTGATTTTATACTTGCTGTTGGTGGTGGTAGCGTTATCGACTCAGCAAAAGCAATTGCACTAGGTGTACCATATGATGGTGATGTTTGGGATATGTTTATTGGAAAAGCATCTCCATCTGATCTCGCTCAATTGCCAACTCCAATAGGTGTAGTTCTCACAATTCCTGCTGCAGGCTCAGAATCATAAGAAGGATGTGTTATATCAAATGATGATGGACACATGAAGAGGGGTGTCGGCACTGAATTATTCATACCTGTATTCGCGATACTCAATCCTGAATATACATACTCATTACCTGCATATCAAGTCGCATGTGGTTGTTCTGATATAATGGCACACATGTTTGAAAGATACTTTACCCTTGATAAGAATGTTGATGTTACAGACCGTCAGCTTGAGGCTAATATTCGTTGCATGCTTCATTATTCCAAGCTCGCTCAAGATTTCCCGAATGACTATGATATTAAAGCAGAGGTTATGTGGGCAGGAACAATCGCACATAATGATATGCTCAGTTGTGGTAGAACAGGGGATTGGTCCAGTCATAATATTGAGCATGAACTAAGTGCAATATATGACATCTATCACGGTGAAGGTCTTTCAATTGTATTTCCGGCATGGATGCGCTATGTTTGGAAAGCTGACCCGGCTCGTTTTGAACAATTTTTCCGTCGTGTTTTCGATGTTGATTTTGCAATGGGCGAAACGGAAAAAGTTATAAATGAAGGCATTTATAGGCTGGAAAATTACTACAAGTCTCTCGGTCTTCCTGTGCGTTTAAGTGAAGTAAATATTGGAGAAGATAGATTACGCGAAATGGCAGAAAAGTGCGTCATGTATAGTGATGGTGTAAGCGGCAACTTTATGAAGCTCACTGCTGATGATATTTATAATATCTATCGCTTGGCGTTATAGTAAAATATTTAATTTAAAATTCACACCCATTTTTGCATTTGCAATCATGGGTGTGAATTTTATTAATAACTGTTATTTTGGTGTGTATGAGAAGCTGTGGTAGTCTGCATATGCTGTTTTATCATTCATATCTACGCACTGCATTCCGACATATGCACCGGTGAATCCGAGTGGGTCGGCGTAATCATCTGATAGGGTAGTTACATCAACAGTATATGGTATTTCTATAAAGTTAATGCCATCTGTTGAATATGAGAACTTGCCTTCACAGTTATCTACACATAGCTTCATATAGACTTTGCCCTCATTAAGCGGGATTTCAGGAATTGGCATTGAGAAGTTCCAAGCATCCATACAAATAAGCCCCAGGGTTGGCTTGCCGTCGTCATCACGTGATACACGCAAGTAATAATGGGTTCTTTCGTCGTACCTATACATGAGTCCTGCCATTTGTTGGAAATTCTCTCCATGCAATGTAAAGCTTGTTTCTACTTCAAAACTAAACTCAGTTTGCCTTCTTACGAACACACCCTGCGAGAAATTAGAAACAGGGGAGTCACCACCATAAAGTCTCAAAACGCCATCAATAATTTCATACTTTGGATATGTTCTTGGAGTTTGAAAATCTAGTAGGAACTTATCAGAATTGAAATCATAATCGATTTTCTTTGCCGGTTCTTTTGTACCGTAACCTTCGAATTCAACATCTGCGACTTGAGTTTTATTTTTTAGATACGGCCAATCATTTTCCCAAATGATTTCATTGATTGATGTTTCCCTTCCTAGAGGGCAATATTTTGTGCCTTCAAGTGGGCGTCCACACAGAAATGCAAACCACCATTTGCCATCCTTTGCTTGCGCAATTGAACCGTGTCCGGTTTTTTGAAGTTTGCCTTGATCAATTTGTTTGTGGGCTTCTTTAGCACAAATGAGATATTTATCCGGGTGAGTTTCATATTCACCGTATATCTCTTTTGAACGAGCAATTGTTTGAGTATGTGCATATTGCGTTCCACCCTCGGCAGTAAATAGATAGTAATATCCATCTTTCTTGTAAATATGTGGGGCTTCAACAAGTTCACGATCAGTGCCTTTATATACTTTTACAGGCTTTGATATTGCCTTAAGTGTTACCGGATCAAGCTCGGTCACGAGTATACCGGAAAATTGTTCTCCCTCATCACCGACAGCTTTCATTTTTCTGTAATCCCACTCCATGTTAACAAAGTATTTTCTGCCATCATCATCATGGAATAGGGAAGGATCAAATCCGGAGCTATTAATATAAACAGGATCACTCCATGGTCCTTTAATATCTTTTGCAGTTGTTATGTAGTTTGGCGTATCTTTATACGGCTTTTGACACCAACTTTTAACATCTGTAAATACGAGATAAAATAAACCATTACTCCATGACAAGCATGGTGCCCATACTCCACAGCTCTTCATGTTTCCACGCATGTCAAGTAGCGTATGATTGTTCAGTGGGTAACAAACAGTTTCCCAATTTGCTAAATCTTTTGATGCTGTTATTTTTACACCGGGAAAGTATTCAAATGTAGATGTTGCAATGTAAAATGTTTCATTATGATATATAATCGAAGGATCAGGATGAAAGCCGGTTAATACTGGGTTTTTTATCATTTATATGGTCTCCTTAAGTTATTGGAATATATAGCACGAGAACAAAGAATAGCATAACTTCTATTAACAAACAAGTCTGTTGTATGAATATATACTGTTCCTACTCTTTTACACCGCCTAATTGAACACCAGCGATAATGTAGCGTGAAAGTGCAAAGTACAAAACAAATAGCGGTAATATTGAAAGTGAAAGAGCGAGATATATGGCACCGAACTCTGTTCTGTAGATATCTGCATTGAGCAGTCCAACCATGAGTGGCATTGTGAACATATCAGTGTTTATGAGTAGCAGTCTTGGTAAAAATAATGTATTCCAACTGGCGACAAATATAAAAATTGCTTGTGTTGCGACAGCCGGTTTCATCATTGGCAAGACAATCTGATTGAAAATTCGAAACTCATTTGCGCCATCAACCCTTCCTGAGTTAACAATATCAATTGATAGTGTTGCAATCAGGTATTGTCGCATGAAAAACACAATTGTTGGTGCTGCTACAGCAGGCAAGATAAGCGGCAAAAAATTGTTTGTAAGTTCAAATTGCCACACTAACCTTGCATAACCAATCGCACCAACCAGTCCTGGAATCATCATAACAGCCATGATAAATGTGAAGAACCCTTGACGTAACCTCCATTTATAGGCGGTTAAAGCGTATGCAGTAAGAGAAGAGAAGTATAGCGACAAAACTGTTGTACCGCCGGCAATTATTATGGAGTTGCGGAAACCGAGGAGAGCGTCAAATGCCCCTCTATCTGAAAGAAGCCGCATGTTATTAAGTAGAAAACTCGACGGAATAAGTGAAACGGCCTGCTGTTGAATTTGAGGAGTGCTGCGCGTGGCATTTACAAGCATAATGAAAAATGGAAATATACTCATAGCTGCGAGAATAATAAGCAACAGGTATATAAACATTTTGACTATTCGGGCAACTGCTGTTTTTTCTGCCATTATTTTGCACCTCCTTCAGCCTTAATTGAGCGCCTCAGAGCTTTTTCTTCTTTTCTGAGTCGCACTGCATCTTTGTCTCTAAGCATGTGGAATACTCCAACGGAAAGTATTGCGACCATTGCAAACATTATCATACTAGCGGCACTTGCAATATTATAGCGCCAAACATTTCCTTGTATTTGTCTGGCAATAAATACTGCCATTGTTGTTGTTGTATTAACAGGACCGCCATCATTAAATAATAATGGTATATCGAACATACCAAGTCCGCCGACAATACTGGTAACCAGCATAAAGAGTATTATGGATTTTAGGTTAGGCAATGTAATGAAGAAAAATTGCTTTACCCCATTTGCACCATCAATTTCCGAAGACTCATACATTTCAGGATTTAGACCTAGGACACCGGCAATCATAATAAGCATTGTATAGCCATACCACATCCAAAATTGTATAAACACAATAATAAGTCTGGATGCCCATGGTCTATCAGTGAAATTAACCCAATCAAAGCCTAAAGTCTGTAATAGCGAATTTATTGGTCCGATAGGATGCATAAATAGTGCACTAAATAAAATCGCCAATGATGCTGCGGTTATTATGTTTGGCATATAAAATAACATCTTAAATGTGGCTTGACCTCTGAATTTATTTCTGCGCCTTGTAAACCAAGCTGCAAGGGCAAGGGCAAGTGTCATTTGTGGAATGAAATTTAATATCCATATGACAAATGTATTAAACATTGACAATCTGAATAATTGATTCTCAAATAACAGATGCTGAAAATTCTCGAAAGGATTGTCCAAAATACGAAATTCGTTTGCCATGAATGCTGCTATATTGTCAAAGTCGGTAAAACCGAGAAGAGCTGTGTAAGCTAGTGGATAAAGTGTGAAAATTAAGAAAGCTACTGCAAAGGGGATAGAGAAGATATAGCCCCATTTTGCGTAGCTTACTCCTTTGTGCCTCTTAACCATATATAGATACCTCCGCGTTTAGTTTGAAACATCTGCTAGAAACATTATAAAAGTCTTGGTGCTTTATACAAATATTAGTATTAGTAAAGGGCGGCGGAGTTACCGCCGCCCTTGCGATTTTATATGGAAATTGTGTTCTAGCGACTCGGAATACCAAGTTCGTCAAGAATTGTTTGCTTGAAGCCATCAATCGCTTCTTGTCTACTAACTTCGCCTAAGAAATACTGCATTGCCCAATCTTCAAAGCGAGAGTTAATTGTTTCGTCATGAGGTCCAAATCCGCTTCCTGATGCACCTTCACCGGCAGGAATGAATATTTCAAGCATATCTTGTCCACCAAGGATTTCAAGAGTACCATCTACTCTATCCATAACTACAGCAGATGCAATCGCATCTTTAGTAGTTGCGCCCGGAATAAGTGTTCCACTTCCGAATTGGTATTGGAAACCATCATCAGTAGTGTCTAGGGTAATCCACTCAAGAAGTGTTGCAACACCACCACGTACTGCTTCATTACCTTGAGCATTTGCAAATACCCATGTTCCACCCCAACTGAAGCCTTCAGGAGGCATTGTAATTCTCCAGTCGCCATAGGTATCACCTGCGTTATCTGCCAATACATAGTTTATAAGCCATGCAGGACCGAGAAGTCCAAGTACAGGTCTATCTGTACCTTCTCCACTCATTGCACCGAACCAGCCATCAGACCATGATTCGACTTTAAGTGTGTAGTCATTGTTGAACAGTTGATAGCCTACATCAAGGAATTGTGCACGTCCGGCATCCAATGTGAGGTAGCCATCCACAACCCATGGTACATCAACATTTCTGATTGACATCCAAGCATCTCCTTCGCCTGGAAGAATTGCTATACCTTCATCATATGCTTCTTGTGCTGCCTGGAGGAACTGATTCCAACCAGGACCAACTCTTTGACCTACATATTCAGGACTTCCATCGCCCCAAATTTGTTGTGCAAGTGAATAACGATAGATGAATGCTGAACCTGTGTGTTGGAATGCCAAAGCTACAACTTCGTTATCCGATGGACGTGTGCCTACATCTACGATGTAAGGAGCAATTTGTGCTGCAGAAATCATCGGACCTACATCTCGACCGAATAGTTCTGTATATGGAAGTGCGAAAGATGACATGTCTCCTTGAGAGTACATAAGTACGAATGCTGACTCTGCAGTAAAAATGTCAGGTGCGTCAGCACCGCCGGCTGTAAGTGCAAGTGTTAGTGCGTCCTGATAGCCACCGCCATCTGTACCAATTTCTGTTACATTGATGGTGTATGGGAAATCGGGATTCAGGTCGATGAATCTTTGAATTGCGTTCGGAATTTCATTTGTGAAGCTCCATACGTTGATTACGCCGCCTTCACTCACTGCTGCGCCATTGTCATCAGTTGCAGGAGCATCGGTACCGGCTCCGCCTTCTTCAGCACAGGCTGCGAGTACTACAGTCAACATAACGACTGCTAGTAGTAATGCTAGAATTTTTTTCATGTTTTCCTCCTAATATTGTTTTTCTGTTTTTATTTTGCACAACACGTTGGCGAACTTATAATTCAATGTAGAATTTTACAGCAACGTGCTCGAGCACAATTTTTATGAGAATAAATATATCGCAATATATATTGTGTGTCAAGATATTTATAAAAACAAAATTAAAACTGTATTATTGCACAAGACATTGTATATACTATTGTGCAATAATACATACAAAGTAATGCTACGAAAGCTTGCCTGATGGAGTACTAGTGGTTTGTGCCATCTAAAAGTTGTGTGATATTTTTGTGTATATTTTTACAAGACAAGGCGTGAGGAGGGCGAATACCCATCGGTATTTAACTGACGAACAACGCAGTATTGTGAAAA
>WQWL01000086.1 GCA_009785345.1 Oscillospiraceae bacterium | reverse complement strand
TTTTCACTCTGCTTCGTTAATCGTCGGTTAAATACCAATGGGTATTCGCCCTCCTCTCGCCTCGCCGAGTAAAATATATACTCAGCACTATACGCAAGTTTAGACTTTACAGAACACTAGTAATGCGTGGAACTCAATTACTTCGCATGATTGTGGTCGCTAGTTCTGATTGCGCGTTCTCCCGACCTTTTCACAGGTTCGTTTCACACGATTTATAGGTTCAGTGCAATTTCCGCTAGACGCCTCATTCTATGATTCATGCACGATTTTGTCACAGGAGGTATGGATATCTCTGCAAGTTCTTTTATACTCAGCTCCGGATATTCTACACGTAACTCTGCAGCTTTTCTCAGTTTTTCCGGCATTCTTTCAAACGCTCCGGCATTAATTATTTTCTCAATTTTCTCAATTTGCTCACTCGCTGCATCAACCATTTTCGTAACATTTGCCGTGTCACAGTTAACCTTTCTATTAACTGTATTTCGTACATCCTTTTCAATTTTCGCTGACATTAGTTCCATTGCGTGAATTGGCGCACCAATAAAGGTTAAAAAATCCTCAATCGCTGCACTTTGTTTGAAGTAAACAACGTAGTTGCCACTCCGAGAGGTTTCCTTTGGCGAAAATTCTATTTCAAGTAACAGTGAATACATTTGTCGACTTACATTGTAATAATCTGTCACTAGCTCAAGATGATAACTTTTTATTGGATCTGTTACTGCACCACCAGCTAAAAAAGCACCCCTAATGAAACTTTTTATACAACACTCATCTTCGAGTACCGCAAGATTTATACTATGTGCTAGTAAATTTTCCTTGGAGTAGCCAAATGCATCGAAGATATGGTTTATCTTACCATCATCAATAATAATATAAGCTTGTTTTCCATCCTCCTCTTCGTCAGGCATAATGTCAAACGATGTTCTAAACGCATATAAGAACGTATCAACTATGCGTTTTCCAAGTACTTTATTTCCAGTAACAATCCTAATCTCACGAATATTAAAAGTATTCCCATAAAGTAACATGCCATAACACTCTGCAACCGCACAGCAATTACTCTCATGCACGACTTTGCATAATTCTACCTTAGTGTTATATGAAAATGACAAATCTTTCACCTCCACTATTTGGGGTTAGCTATTCTTGCTTCAGCATAATCGTGTTTATCAAGCACTATTTTCACAGTTTTCCCTAGCACACTACTCTCGCCCAATATCCCTGTGAATGCAGTCAACCGGATATCCCTGTTCGCTTAAATATTCTTTTAAAGCCTCTGCCATGGCCGGTGACCTATGCTTTCCACCCGTGCAACCAAAACAGATGACAAAATACCGTCTTCCTTCTTCAATGTAATGTGGAAGTAACATATCCATCATTTCACAAAATTGCATAAAGAACTCATTACTATAGTCAAACCCGAAAACAAAGTCCTTTACTATGCTATCCAAGCCTGTCTTTGGCCTTAGTTCGGGAATATAGTGCGGATTTGGCATAAAGCGAACGTCATATAAGATATCAGCTTCGACCGGCAACCCATACTTAAATCCAAATGATTTGATTACAACATTAAGCGATTTATTGTCTATTTCATCCATAAATTTCAAGTTGAGATTTCTTTGAAGTTTACTGAGCGTTAAGCCTGTAGTATCAATAACCTCATCTGCCTTATCTTTGATTGGTTCAAGCATCTCAATCTCATTTTTAACAGCATCTTCAAGATTTGAGCCTGTTGTGTCAAGTGGATGACGTCTTCGTGTTTCTTTATATCGTCTAATTATAGTATCTTTCTGTGCCTCGACGAATAAAAGTGTAATAACGCATCCAATCTCTCGCATTTCATCAAATGTTTCAAACAGCTCATCAACATTTTTCAAGGCGCGGATATCCGTAACGAGCGCAACACGCTCATATCTACCTTGTGTTGCCATACACAGTTCAGCAAATTTAGGCATCATAGATAATGGCATATTATCGACACAATAAAATCCCAAATCTTCCAAAACTGCCGCTACGCGGCTTTTTCCGGCTCCCGAAACCCCTGATACTACAACAATATCCATAATGCTTCCTCCTTGCTAATCAGTTTCTATTAATTGTTAGTATGCACATCGCTCTGAATGGTGGTATTCTATTCAATAACCTTAACTTCTAACTCTAGCTCCACACCAAATTTCTCAAAAACAGTTTCTCGTACATGTTCAATTACTGACATGCAATCCGAAAACGTCGCATTTCCATTATTTATAATAAATCCCGAATGTTTTTCCGACACCTTCGCGCCGCCAACTGTATAACCTTTTAACCCCGCCTCTTCTATCAGTGCTGCTGCATATCCTTTTTTTGGACGTTTGAATGTACTACCACCGCTTGGAAATTCCAATGGTTGACTCGTACGACGGCGAATACTCAAATCATCCATTTTTTGTTTAATACATTCTTTATCGCCTTTTCGTAATCGAATCACAGCAGAGAGCACTGTATCTCCTGTTTCGGAAAACCGACTGTGTCTATATGTAAACTCGTTCTCCACACCGAGCAAAGTATGTATCCCTGCATTCGGGCTGTGCGCAGACGTACTTAAAACTACATCCTTCATCTCTCCGCCGTAAGCTCCGGCATTCATCAACACAGCACCGCCCAGACTTCCGGGAATACCGTGTGCAAATTCAAAACCAGTCAATCCATTTTCATAAGCAAAAACAGCAACACTCGAAAGTAGCGCACCAGCCTCAACAACGATATCTTGATAATCGAGTGTTTCATCTGAATCGATAATCGAAATGCTATTGAGCTTTAATGTGCTTATCACAACTACATTAAGAGCGTCATCACTAACCAAAATATCCGATCCATTACCTATAATAATCGGAGATATCTTTCTTTCGCTTAAGATATCACACAGTCTCGTTAGACAAGATACACACTCGGGAAAATACATAACACTAACAGGACCACCTATTTTGAACGTTGTGTGATTCTTCATCGGCTCATCCATTTTAAACCCAAGATTCGGCAATTCTTGGCTAATAAATTCAATTGCAGATGGTATATTATTTCCCATTATCGTACTTTTTTCCAATTCAACCTCTAATTCAATAATGCAGCTTCGGCGATTTTTTCATCTACATGTTTATCTATCTGTTTAGAGAACTCAAGAGCAGCATGATACCCCATGAACTTTTGTCGTTGATTCATTGCAGCAACTTCAAGAATAACCGCAAGATTTCTACCGGGCTTTACAGGAATGGTCACTGTCGGAATCTTTACACCAAGAATCTCAACCGTATTTTCACTTATTCCCAATCTATCATAATTCGCATCATCTCTCCACAACTCAATGTTGCAAACAAGGTGGATATTCTGATAGTCTTTGACCGCACCGGAGCCAAATATTTGACGTACATCTATAACTCCAAGACCGCGTAATTCAACATAGTGGCGGATAAGCTCAGGAGCAGTACCTTGAATGACATTGACATCTATCGCTTTTATTTCCACCGCATCATCAGCTATAAGACGGTGACCGCGCTTTAATAGCTCAATGGCCGTCTCACTTTTACCAACGCCGCTCTCACCAACAAGCAACAATCCCACACCATAGACTTCAACAAGCACACCATGACGAGTTACACGAGGTGCTATTTCCCTCTTTACAAGACGAATAATCTTTGACATCGTTTCAGTTGTATGGGCATCAGTTCTTAAAACTGTGATATCATACTTCTCAGCAGATTCCAATAACGCACCTGTAATATCTGTGCCATGGCACATAATAAGTGCAGGTATTTTGTGCTTCATAAGCTTTTCCCACTTACGAAATCGCTCATCACGAGGGAGCCCTTCCATATATGATGATTCCATTTGACCGATAAGCTGTATACGAGTCGGCTCAAAATGCTCATAAAAATCAGCGAGCTGTAGACCCGGACGGTGTACGTCCCCTGTATAAATCAACACATCTTCATAATTTGTTGCCCTATACACTATTTCTGCACGCAACTCATCTTTCAACTTTGATAGCTTATAACTATACACTTGTTCCATTATAATGACCATCCCTTTCAGTGATCTTTATGCACAAAGTGACCATGAGAAGTGATAGTCACTTAGATTAACTACAGTACAGTTTATACAAATCTGCCAACATTTGCAAGTGCTTAATTTCGCAAAAACCTTCAGACATTTAACTGCCCACATCGCTAATCGACAACATTCGGCACATCATTCAAATCCGTTTTTTGCTATAACGGATCTCATCGCCCTAAAATTAGATGTGATAATCACACATAATTTTCGAAATTTATAATTTAGTGCTTGCTTTTTTTATCTCATTCTGTTATTATTATTACCGCTGTTCACAATCCGCTTTGTAAGCAATAGAGAGTTGTAAATGTGCTCTCATGAGGCTTCCATCAAGTGGATAATCATATGGAGGTACCCTCAAATGGCAAAATGTTCATATTGCAACAAAGGCGTTTCATTCGGAATAAAGGTCAGTCACTCACACAGACGTAGCAATCGTATGTGGAAACCAAATGTTAAGCGTGTCGCGGCAATTGTCGACGGCTCGCCAAAACGCGTCCACGTATGTACACGCTGCCTTCGTAGTGGCAAAGTTGAGCGCGCTGTAAAGTAATAATCGTCTTATTTATCAAGACACCCATGGCGTAAGCCATGGGCTTTCTTGTTCTAATCAAGCGAAGAGAGGAATAATATAACAATGAAATTCGGTATCATAGGTTACGGAAACTTAGGAAAAGCGCTAGCATCAGCTCTGCTGTGCACAGGCAATGTTATTGCGGACGATATACATGTGTGTGATCGCTCTCCCGAATCGTTGAATCACGCAAAAAATGAGCTTCTACACACATATCCTATTGAGAATATCAATGATATGATCAAAACTACTGATATATTATGCATAACTGTCAAGGGTTATGTGTTTGAGGAGTTATCAAAAATTATTGACAAAGAATATTTTACTGATAAGCTCGTGATTAGCATGATGGCAGGCGAAACTTTTGAGAAAATATATTCACTTATTGGCAATGTGCGCCTTGCACGTGCTATGCCATCCCTTGCAATTGCAACAAATGAAGGTGTTATCGCATATACAAAAGTCCCAATTGAAGTTGCAGATATATTCAACAAATTCGGTTTCGCATTTGAAACAGAACCTGATGTCATCGAAAAGGTTATGGCATTTGCAGCTTGTGGTTTGGGTTATGCTGCTTATCTAATTGATGCATTTACATCTGCAGGAGAAGCAATGGGATTTTCATATGATACCGCATCTCATATCGCAGCACTATCTTTCAAAAATGCGGGAGATATTGGAAATTTCCGCGAAACTGTAAAGGCCGTAGCAACCCCCGGTGGTGCTACCGAGCAAGGTGTTAATTATATGGATCAATGCGGTGTGTACAATATCGTTGCAACTGCTATTCAAAAAGCATATGAACGAATGACATGAGTCGATGTAGACATTATACTAATCAACATAACATAATTAAATTCTGATAGAAGGAGATTCAACCAATGGAAATTTTAAGTAAAACACCAAAATTCGAACTTGAAATGCGTATGAATCGATTTGCAACCGCGATGGATGCGCAACATGAAAATTGGGAGTTATGCGTTGTTGTTGGTGGACTAAATATGTTTTACCTAACAGGTACAATGTGTGATGGCATATTACTTATAAAGCGTAATGATAGTGCAACACTCTGGGTACGTCGAAGTTATGAACGTGCATTGATTGAATCAGAACTTGATGATATCCGTGCTATGAGAAGTTTTCGCGATATAGCAGGTGAGTTTGAGTCATTGCCCAACACTTTGTATATTGACACAGCCAATGCATCACTTGAATGGTTTGGACTATTCAGTAAGCATATGCCGTTTCCGAATGTTTTACCGATTGACAATATCCTTTTAAACATAAGAGCAATCAAAAGTGAATATGAACTCGGCTTCATGCGGCACGCCGGAGCAGAAACTGACCGTATATACAGAGAAGTGCTACCGACATTATTGCATGACGGAATCTCCGAAGTTGAGCTGGGTGCAGAGCTATTTTCCGCATTCCTAAGGAGCGGATTCCATGGAGTCAGTCGATTTTCAATGAGAAATGTTGACTCCATCCTCGGGCATGTCGCTTTCGGAGATAGTACGCTCTATCCGTCAGCTTTCAATGGAGCCGCCGGAATAAATGGTCTATGTGCGGCAGTTCCCGTTCTTGGTAGTCACAACCGACGATTACAAAGTGGCGATTTGGTATACCTCGATATTAGCGAAGGTGTCAGTGGTTATCATGTAGACAAAACCCTCGTATTGAGCTACAAAACGCCACAAAACGAAAACATAATTCAAGCACATATGCATTGCCTTGAGCTTGAGCGAATGGCTGCTTCCATGCTAAAACCTGGAGCGATACCTTCAGAAATATATGCGACCGTACTTAAAGCTGTCAAAGAGGAATATCGCGATTATTTCATGGGCGCAAAAGGACGAACTGTGCCATTTTTAGGTCATGGAGTCGGACTGTTTGTCGATGAAATGCCTGTAATTGCAAAAAATTTCAATAATCCTCTCGAAGAAAATATGACAATAGCTATTGAACCAAAAATAAGCTTCGATGGCGCCGGAATGGTTGGCAGTGAGAATACATATCTCGTGACGAAAAGTGGCGGTCTAAGTCTGACAGGAGAGCCACGCGAGTTGGAGGTTATTAATACTAAACACTAATAAAAGAGTAGACATCTTTTCGGAATATTATCTACTGCTCTATCAGTGTTCAGTATTATACTCGCGAGTATAACACAATCACATAGGGGCTGTTGCTTCATTTTGCAACAGCCCTGGTTTAGTTTATTTGATTAATGGAAATGCCTGTCTATAATAACAACATAGAGTCCCCAAACGAGAAAAATCTGTACCGCTCGCGAATGGCTTCTTCATAGGCATTGAGGATGTGCTCACGTCCTGCAAATGCAGAAACAAGCATTATTAGCGTGCTCTCAGGCAAATGAAAATTAGTAATTAAACCATCAAGACATTTAAACGTATATCCGGGGTAAATAAAGATATCAGTAAAACCTGAGAATGCAGAGACTATGCCCGATTCGCTTGTGCATGATTCAAGCACTCGACAAGAAGTTGTACCTACTGCAACAACACGTCCGCCGTTTTGCTTTGTGCGATTTATCGCATCGGCAGTTTCTTCCGTGATTATAAAATACTCTGCGTGCATTTCATGATCTTCGATATTGTCTGCTTTTACAGGTCTAAACGTACCAAGACCAACATGCAATGTCACATACTGTATATCAATGCCTTTTGCTTTAATCTCGTCGAGTAACTCTAACGTAAAGTGCAAACCTGCTGTCGGAGCCGCTGCCGAACCAACATCTTTTGAGTAAACAGTCTGATAGCGCTCGTTATCTTTTAACTCCTCATGTATATACGGAGGAAGTGGCATTTGACCAAGCCTCTCAAGGACTTCAAGGAATATTCCTTCAAAATGAAACTCAATTAACCTGTTACCCGTATCTGTAACTTCGATTATCGTCGCTGTTAGTTCACCATCGCCAAAAACAAGTTTTGCACCGACCTTTGTTTTTTTACCCGGCTTTGTCAGGCACTCCCAAACTTGAGAACCGACTTTCTCAGCAAGTGCTTTTTTTTCATTTAGAAGCACAACTTCTACCATTCCACCTGTCTCTAACTTACCAAATAGTCTTGCAGGCAAAACGCGGGAATCATTCAAAACCAAACAATCACCTTTACGCAAAATATTCGGCAGCTCATAAAAATGGTGATGTGCAATCGCGCCTGTTTTTCTATCCATGTGAAGAAGTCGTGACTGTTCACGATTTTCCAAAGGTGTCTGCGCTATAAGCTCCGGAGGAAGCTCAAAACTAAAATCACTTTTTAGCATAATTATGACCATTCCTTTTCAAAATATTTAATCAAAAGATAACCACGAATAATGGATGCTCATTTCGTGCATTAATTTGCGGTTTCCCGCAGGGAGAGCAAATTGGCACATCACATTACAAGTTTGAATTAATTCAAACTTGTAATTACATCTTTATTCAGACTTTATCTTGTAAAACATACTATCGTATGCTACACTAAAGTTTAATAAATTTCAAGTATTATTGGGAATAAGAAGGAGTAAATATTATTAGCATGAGGAAATACAAGGTTGGAATAATTGGAGCCACGGGTATGGTCGGACAGCGTTTTGTTGAATTAATTAATAATCACCCATGGTTTGAACTGTCTTCAGTTGCTGCAAGTAGCCGCTCGGCAGGCAAAACTTATGAAGAAGCCGTTGGCGGACGCTGGATGATGTCTGCCCCAATACCTGATGCTGCAAAAAAGCTAACAGTTTTGTCGGCAGAATCCGATATCAGTAAAGTAACAGATTCAGTTGATTTTGTTTTCTCCGCTGTTGATATGAAAAAAGAAGAGATAAAAGCTCTTGAAGAAATCTATGCCAAAGCTGAATGCCCTGTCGTTTCTAACAATAGTGCACACCGTTGGACCGAAGATGTTCCTATGATAATCCCCGAAGTTAACCCCGAACATCTTGAAGTTATCTCCGGTCAGCGCAAAAGACTTGGTACAAAACGTGGATTTATCGCAGTCAAATCAAACTGCTCAATCCAAAGTTATGTGCCAGCATTTCATCCATTAATGCAGAAGTATAAAATCACTAACGCTCTTGCATGCACATATCAAGCAATTTCAGGAGCAGGTAAAACCTTTGAAACTTGGCCTGAAATGGTCGAAAATGTCATACCGTTCATCGGTGGCGAAGAAGAAAAGTCTGAAAAAGAACCTCTCAAAATCTGGGGTTCTGTCGCTAACGATAAAATCCTTACCGCAACCTCTCCTGCAATCACGACACAATGTATTCGTGTAGCTGCTCTTGATGGACATATGGCTGCTGTATTCATGAGTTTTGATGATGGTGGTAAACCGGATATTGAAGAAATGAAATATATTTGGCAAAATTACAAAGGTCTACCACAGGAACTGGAACTCCCCTCTGCACCAAAGCAGTTTCTTCATTATTTTGAAGAAGAAAATCGTCCACAGACAAAACTTGACTGCAATCTTGAAAACGGAATGGCAATCAGCCTCGGTCGTTTGCGTCAAGATTCCCAATATGATTATAAGTTCATATGTCTTAGCCACAACACACTACGCGGTGCAGCAGGCGGCGCTATGTTGACCGCTGAACTATTGTGTGCACAAGATTTTATTTAATGCATCTGTACAAAACCCTCCATATCACCATACTTTTCTCGCGACTGCATTTCGCAGTCTTTTGAACTCGTTTCGAGGTCTTCGCCTTTTGCATTCATCATATTATTAATAAGACAAACAAACTCAGTTATTTTGAGAAAGGACAATTTAGCAATGAAAACACCCGTATTTACCGGCTCATCAGTCGCAATCGTCACACCGTTTCAAAACGGCAAAGTTGATTACAAAAAGCTTGGCGAGCTAATCGATTTTCAAATATCCGCCGGAACTGCTGCCATCACCATCAATGGAACAACAGGCGAATGTTCAACTATGACACTGGAAGAATCAAGAGCAACTATCGACTTTTGTGTAAAACACGTAAATAATCGTTGCAAAGTTGTTGCCGGAGCAGGCAGTAACGATACTCAATCAGCACTTTTCTTAGCTCAATCAGCCGAAAAATCCGGTGCCGATGCTTTGATGATGGTCACACCGTATTACAACAAAACAACTCAAGCAGGACTTGTAAAGCACTTTACATTTCTTGCTGACAGAGTGAATATTCCAATTATTATATACAATGTTCCGGCTCGTACCGGTATGACTGTTGCCGCAGAAACATACATTGAACTTGCAAAGCACCCTAACATAAACGGTGCCAAAGAAGCATCAGGCGATTTCTCGCTTATTTCATCAACTCTCGCCACCTGCGGAGAAAGCTTCCACTTTTGGAGTGGCAATGATGAAGATATCGTCCCACTAATGTCAATAGGCGGAAAAGGCGTAATCTCTGTTCTTGCAAATGTCGTTCCTGATGTTGTTGCCAATATGATTAAACATTGCTTGGACGGCGACTTCAAACGCGGAGCAGAGCTTCAGTTAAAATATTTTGACCTTATCAAAAATCTGTTCATCGAAGTTAGCCCCATTCCAGTAAAAACAGCTCTCAACCTAATGAACATGGACGTTGGCGAGCTTCGCATGCCACTTTGCGACATGTCATCTGACAATTTAGAAAAACTAAAGACCGCCATGAACGCAGTTGGGCTGATTAAGTAAATTGTGAGAATAGGATTGGAGTGTGTGCTGCAACACACTCCAATTGACAATGACAGATTAATTTAATAATAGGAGATACATATGCTTAACATATTATTATCTGGATGTAATGGTTATATGGGGCGAGTTGTTACCGAAATTGTCGCTAGTGACCCTACCGTAGCTATTGTTGCAGGGCTTGATATTAACCCTGAGAAACACAGCGATTATCCCGTTTTTGCAACTCCCGATGAGATATTATCTGACAATCTCATCTATGGTGCAGATGTTATTGTAGATTTTTCTGCAACTTCTGCGATTGATGGGCTAATTGGCTTAAGTGTATCCCAAAAAGTTCCGATAATACTATGTGTAACCGGATATACAGCGCAACAACTTGACCAAATTGAGGAAGCATCAAAACATGTTGCAGTATTCCAAAGTGGTAATATGTCAATCGGAATTAACTTGCTTGCTGATTTAGTTAAACGAGCATGTGCAGTTCTCGGAGAAGAGTTCGACGTAGAAATTGTCGAACGTCACCATAGACGAAAGGTTGACGCACCAAGCGGAACCGCTCTCATGCTCGCCGACGCTGCAACGTCAGCGTTGCAATATGAGCCGGAATATGTGTACGAACGCGAAAGCAAGTGCGATCCACGTCAAAATCACGAAATAGGTATATCTGCTGTTCGCGGTGGAACAATTGTCGGCGTTCATAATGTAATTTTCGCCGGACAAGATGAAATAATCGAACTAACACATACCGCAACCTCACGTGATGTATTCGCTACCGGGGCAATAAAAGCCGCAAAATACATGGTAAACAAACAGCCGGGAATGTACAACATGAGCGATGTCTTAAAATAACTGAGCGTTGAAAGTGTTTTAACGCTCTATGGTCATAAGGAGGGGTTTATTTTGGATATTAACAATGAGTACGTTGATGTACAAGATGCGCTAAAGCGCTTAGGCGGCAACCTTGATTTATATAAAAGACTTCTAAATCAATTTGCCGGTGGAAACCACATTGACCCTATAAAAGAAGCACTTGACACAGGAGCATTAGAGGAAGCATCGCATCTGATACATACCTTGAAAGGTGTGGCTGCAAATCTTTCCCTTGCAAAGCTCGCCGAACATGCACGTAAGTTGGAAGCAGACGTAAAAAGCAATCTCGATCACACAAATGCTTTTGCCGAACTCAAAAATGTGTATCACATCACATCACAAGAAATTTCAAAAATCCTGTAATTACAAACTGCACGTATGCATAGTTCTTTACGTTATTTTGAATACGCTCTACATTTGATTATGAAAGGAAAGTCACGATGATGAAAAGTATCGAAAGAGACATCATTCTCGTTGTTGATGATATTGACATCAATCGTATGATCTTGCACGAAATTCTGCACACCGACTATGATATACTTGAAGCAGGAAGCGGAATGGAGGCACTTGACATTCTTTTTCCTGCAAACGGCAAACCTGCTGAGATTCTACCTACAGCAATTTTGCTCGATGTAATGATGCCGGGCATGGATGGATTTGAAGTTTTAGAAATCATCAAAAAAAATGAAATCACGAAAAACATCCCCGTGCTATTCATTACCGCGACAAACTCTGAAGAAAACGAAACCAGAGGGCTCATCACCGGAGCCGCCGACTACATAACAAAGCCATTCAACTCCGTCGTTGTCAGAGCACGCATTGATAATCACATAAACCTTGCGCGCTATAGACATAACTTAGAGCACCTTGTCTCAATAAAAACCGCCGAGGTTACAAAGACATACGAATCCACACTTGAAGTGCTTGCAACAATAATTGAGTATAGAAACCTTGAATCAGGTGCACATATCCGCAGAACAACACTTCTCTCGCAAGTTCTTATTGATGGCATGTTGAAAAGTGAATCTTTCAAAGCGCAACTGGCAGAACTAAGCATCCCATCACTTGTCAAGGCATCAGCTCTGCATGATATTGGAAAAATCGCAATCCCGGACGGAGTTTTGCTCAAGCCCGGCAAGCTTACAAACGAAGAGTTTAATATCATAAAAACACACACAACTATCGGAAGCCATGTAATCGATAGCATCGCCCTTAACCTTCCTGACAACGATCAGTATCTAAAGTATGCAAAAGACATATGCCACTATCATCATGAGCGCTGGGATGGACATGGGTATCCTGTCGGTCTATGTGCAGAAGAAATCCCTCTTGCCGCGAGAATCATCTCCGTAGTTGATGTTTATGATGCACTCGTAAGTCCACGTTGCTACAAAGAACCACTCTCACATGAAGTATCGATGAACATCATTATGGAAGGTAAAGGCACCCAATTCGATCCGAACATAGTCGACATCCTACCGGATGTAGCTGATGCTTTCAAACAAGTTGAAGAAGCGCATAGAGATTAGTATAATTTCATCCGTATCCAATAAAACTGCCCACAGAAAATGTGAGCAGTTTTTCTTATGCATTAGCTAACTAGAGCCTGCGGAGAAACTAGATTTTCGCAAAATACCCGCCAAAAAATATATTTTTGAACATCCTGAAAATTTGACACAAGAGCTCCCTAAGGAGATGTGCGACATTCATGCAAAATATGTT
>WQWL01000085.1 GCA_009785345.1 Oscillospiraceae bacterium | reverse complement strand
TTTTTTCACAATACAGCGTTGTTCGTCAGTTAAATACCAATGGGTATTCGCCCTCCTCACGCCTTGTCTTGCAAAAAAATAAACAAAAATATTATGCAACTTTTAGACTTTACAGACCACTAGTCTATCGAAACGGTAATTTTCAGCACAGGATATTGCCCTGCATAGGAATTAGCTTATGCTGTTAATTTATGGGCGTGTTAGTGACATAATAGAAGTACCAAAATGGAGGTGCAGACGTTTTCTTGGACTATTTTATGACAGATGAACCGTCCCCCTGTCCTGTATTCGCTACTTTATCGTATGCCTGAACGCCGACTAAAGGAATAGGAGCGCATCGCCGCATTTGGACGGTGGGCTCCTATGTATGTGCTGCTTGCTTATTTTAGTTGTTTTACAATCGCATGACACACATCGCAAGTATTGCAATATTCCGCTGTATCAATGGTTACTCCCTGTGCTTCAGCGTACTCTACAAGCCCGGCAATTCCATTTCGCAAAATAGCGCGCATGGCATCGTTTTCATAGGGATTGTAGCGAGTGACAACATCAATAATATCTTCCCTATAAATGTTACCAATTACAAATCCACAAACCATTACGTCGCCATTGGGCACAATTGAAATTGTCTTTATGTCAGTTAGCAGCTCAGAATACGGTACGGAAATGCAACTCTCAGATAGATTCAACTCTGTTTTTCCATAATAATCACGCAGGAATTTTGCAGCATGACCACTGGGATAAATGACATTATCGTTACATCCAACGTCAATAGCGATATCCGCAAACTGCTCAAGTATTTCTTTTGTCTTTGTGTTATATGGATTTCTATGCTGCCTATCCACCACCCATGCCGGATATAGAATCGCACCGGGAATTTCTGCTTCGACTATATTGCGTGCAAATTGACGAACCGGCTCCAATGGAATATGTTCCTGATGCAATGCATCAACTGAAAGCAGCAAGCTGTTAACTCCTGAATCCGCTAAGCTATTAGCGACTGCACTGCTTTTCTCCGGGTTATTGGTGAAATAACCGTTTGTTATTATTTGTCGAGTTTTTATACTACACTTTGTAGCAGCTTCGTGAATTGCGGCAGTGACTTCCGGATAGTATAACGGCTCACCGCCAAAGGTCATAACTGACTCTACCTCATAAGCAGTTGAAAGTTTATATATTGCCTCTGTCGCATAATCCATAAGAACATGGCTATGAGAGCTAGGCTGATTGATTTCATTGCCACTCTGACAATGCTTGCACTTGCCTCCACATTGCCATGTAACAATAAACTCAATCCTTGTGATGGAAATAAACTTAGATAATCTCATAACTATACCTCTCTTCAATATATTTGGTTACTTTGAAATTCGGTGCAGTTAACTGACAACAATTATCAAATCTCGGCACAATCTGTTGACAGATTTATAAACTGCACCGAGCAATTACCTCGCATATTTTTGCTCAAGACATGTCACCTCTTCCTTAATATTTTATGCGAAAATCATTGTGTGGGAGATTCCAGATTTTTCTGTAGAGACACATATCGATAAATTGATGAAATGTCAACATGAGGTAGACGAAAAAGGATTTTTGTCAGGAACAGAACATAGGTTTTACATTGTAGCACGAAAAAAAATAAGTTTCTGCTAGTTGTGCTCACGCTTGATATATGATTATTTTTAGGGTGAAAATAATGAACTTAATTTGCGTAACCCATCAATGATAAAAATTGCACCGCCCAGAAAGTTAAATCGCAGTCTAAGGAAGTCTTCTTTTTGTAGTCTGGCTCTAAGAATACTTCGCCATATCCGCCGACCGCCTTGTATTTTCCGACCGCCGAATATCCCTTTATACGCAAAACACCATCATATTTTAACGCTTTGATAATATTATCAGCAGAATGACACAGAATGTCTATTTTTCCCCCTGCACCTGTCATTGCTGTCTCGGTGAGTAATCTACGCTGCATAACGACATTAATTGTATCAACGGAAAAATGGGGGAGCGGACGAATAATTGCTCCGAATGGCCCTTGATATCCGCTACCCATTTTCACCAATATACCCTCGGTTTCATTAACTAAATCGTTATTGATGTGATTGATGGCGTTGGCGAATATTTTAATGTTTTCCGGCGTACGCCATTGTTGGGTGTACGCAAGAGTTGCTAAATGATAGCAGCAAGGCATGTACTTCTCCGATGTTACATAATGGTAAGAATAGTTTCCTTTTTTTTGCAACTCATTCTCGGTTATTTCCTCTATGTTTGAGATTTGTAGCAAAGCCGCAAAGGCATCAAGGGATATACCTTGAAAATGATTTATATAACCATCGTCACCATATCCCAGCATGGCTTGTAACGTGTATAGCAATGTATTCAACCCGCCACCTTGGCGCAACCCAACATCTCGACTTTTAAAATTCTGAAATTCGGGAGGTGGTCGTTTTGAATATTCTTCATACAATACATCATTGTTACGATAAGCAGAAATGAGTCTTGTTATTAGCGGGTGGTTTTTAGGAATCGCGTAATAAACCAGTAATTTTGCGGCACTTTCTCCGTCCTGAAAGGGCGTTTCGTGGAACTTAGTGCCGCGCCAGTTAGAATATCCATGTATCCCCTCTCCGATAAATCCATTGGGCTTGGCATAACTTTCCACCAGTTTGAAGTAGGGGGTCTTGTATATTTGTTGTAATAAATCATCTTCCTCTATTTTGGAAATGCTTTGCAGTATTTCTTTCCGTAACCGATATTGTATTATCGGACCAGCGTTTTCGAGAAGAAAATCAATTGACTTTGACAGATTCATCTAAAGCACTCCTTCGTTTTAAAAGCTATAAACATAAACTACTTCATCTTCAAGAACATCTTCCATCAAATGTATATTTTCACAATCTTTCATTTCTGCCTTTTTTAATGAAATCTCCATTGGCTACACCTCAAACAAAATTATAATGAAAATTCTTCCTTTATCATTTTTGCGACAGTATTAGGTGAAAGTTCAGAGTTATCAATCTTAATATAGTTTTCAAACAATATCTCACCATCATGGCTGACTAAACGGTGATTTGCGTCCTCATCGAGTATTAAGTTAGTCGAAAATTCTATATTATGTTTTGACGCTTTATGCTTCAAACGATTTTCTGTTTTGTTACGTTTAAGCCTAATTTCTTGCGGAGCAACTAATTCCACATAGTAGATATCGGCACCATCACGTCGAAAAATATCAACAAGGCTATCAAGATACTCCATATCAGATTGATTATCTAGTGACCACATAAATGTAAAAATCATGCCATAATTATCAGATTGTGCAAACTCTTCAAATATGACCTCACGGATTCTTCGAATAGCACGACCACCACTGTGGAAGTTGCCGAAAATTTCAAGAACAGGCTCAATCGACATGTGATTGTGAAATAAGCGTAATTCTGTTATCTTCATAAGTTCTTGCCCGACAGTCATTTTACCCACAGAGCCAGCTCCAAATATGATTACTAATTTCATGTTACTAACCTCCAAGAGTGTTTATCCGACTATTGATTATTTCGCAGAGAAACTGTGTCTATTTTCGTCTGAAAAAGAAAGCAATTTACAATAGTGTGACCATGTTAAAATGCCAGACGTGTCTGGCATTTTTGAGTAGCAAAGATAGAAGTTACATATGTTTTGCAAGTTTGAGCGAGAAAACTCTTGCCAAATTCAACTGTAAAAGTCAAAGGACACAGACCAATATAACATCGCCACGCACATCGGTATTGACATGGTATAAAACGATTATGATTGGTTACTTAGGTAGAGTTTAATTTGTTCTAAAAAATGTCTTGCATTGTCAATTTGCTCGGATGTCTCTTGCTTGCCAACGATATAGAAATCCTCGTAGTCACTTTTGTTTCGGATGAAAAATAAATCTCGTAAAATATCAGACATTTTGTCACTAAATACTTTGGTTTTAATATAGTCACCTCTAAAAAATGTCATTAATGCCGAATGTTTCTTAAAGTCTTTGCCTTGTAAAGCAAAAACGCTTCTCATTGCATTATGGACACAATAATATGAACGATTGACTGCAGATTTAAAATCTCCTGCATCATATAGTAACTTAGCACTGTCTATGCAACGCTCAGCTTCATCTAAGCGATATTTAGATAATTCCAATCTATGATTACCCATACAGCACCACACCGTCGTTTTCAATATTTTGATAATATGCCATATCATCAAGCCATTTATAGAAATGATTATTGTTTTTTAGGAAAATAGAAATCATAATATTGTGGTCAAATCCTATGTCCCAACCTATATTCCAAAGTTTTTTTTCAATTATAGGCAATTCGTTTTCGCTTATATCGGCTAAAACCATAATATCAATATCTGATTCAACATCGTAATCTCCACGAGCATATGAACCATACAAAATAATTTTATTCAGTTTATCGCCCAGAGCACTACGTACTTTAATAGATACTTCGTCATAAATTATATTTGTTGACACGCTACTCATCTTCAACCTCCACACCAGTATATATCATCTACTGTTCGATTATTTGATATAAACCATTATACCAAACTATATATTGAAATTCTATAGAAATTATTGTAAGAAAAAGGAATGCTCTCACCTCAAGTACGGTAAGAACACTCCTACTCGGTGTATTCTTAGTTTGCACCATTAGTTACTGGTCTAGCTTTCAAGTGCAGTAGCATTGTGATAACAGAACCAAGTCCGAATACAACATATGTCCAAATTAAATCCCCTTCTGTAAAAATATATGTAATTAAACAAAAGATGAATCCCCATAGTAGTGACATAATTATTGCGATAATCCAAAATCCATATCGTGTACTCTGAACCCATAACATCAAAATACAGATTCCTATACCAGCTAACAATGAAAAAGCCGGATGCCAATGTAAAAAGTGATTCGATAACACCCCAGATACGATACCAACTGCTATACTCTCAAATATCGTTATTTCGTTTATGAATAAGCCAATAATAAATATGAGCACTCCGACAGCCAATGCAATGATTGAGAAAAAGCTTGTAAGAAAAAATGTTGCCATACGTTGCCTCCATATATGATTAATGCTACAGCCACATTAAATGTGCAATTATTTTATTATGCCGCTGCTTTCTTTTATACATAATAGTGTATTTTATCCGGAATCAAACGACTACACCTAAAAGGGTATAATATGATAAATAGATGCACAAAAAAGGAATGCTCTTACCTCAAGTGCGGTATGAACATTCCTACTGGTGCGGGTGGCGATATAGGACTTAGTAAAACTCTGCAATATCAAGCGTTTATAGACTTTCAAATGGGCAGAAACTACAATATAATTACTTTTTGAAGCTAGATAGACATTATGTACAAACTATGGAACCTAGATTATGGTGCTTGGTGCTGGATCTAACCTTGCAAACACCCTTTTTCTGAACTACTAAGAAATCCTTAGCAGTTAAAATTTCTGGCAATTCACTATTACTTTTAGTGAGAAGTTTTAGCACCGTCTAAATCGGTGAAAATCATTTTAACGGATTTATTCATTTGCTCACCTTCCTTGCATATAGTCGGTTTGCTGCGTGGCAGTGCGGTATGCCGGACGAATTACAATCGAAAACATATTCTGAGCATTGATCGATGTACCAGTCGTGAAAATATGTAAAAAGCTGACCGGATTTCCAAAGGTGATGATAATTATCATCGGGTGCGGGTGGAACAAAAGGCTTACTAACGAACGCATGAAACGCTACAATGCCATTCTCGTTCACATGAGCTTTGTAGTTCGTCATAACCTCGTCCCGAAGTTCCGGCTTAATGTAATGAAGCACTCCGCTTGAATAAAGAATATCGTAGCTTTCTTCCAAACGGTAATCCCATAAATCTGCACGAAATGTCCTCACATGAACACGTGCTTTTTCCGCAAGCTGTCTCGTTTTATCAAGTCCTGCTTCTGAAATATCAAAGGCACTTACATCATATCCGCAGCGAGCGAAAAACACAGCGTCCTTGCCTTCGCCACAGCCAATGTCAAGTAGTTTCAACGGCTTAATGGGCGGCATTAGTTCAATGACTTTCAAACAAGCTGTGTTGGGTTCAACACCCCAAAAATATTCTGCTTTTTGATAGTCATCCTCGTAAAACGAAGTGTCATCATTAAAAGCGGAATAGCCCACCAATTTATCTATGCTGACGTTGAGGGTTTGAGCAAGCTTTGGTAACAGTATTGTGTCAGGTATCGTCTGTCCTGTTTCCCATTTGCTGACCGCCTGAAATGTGATGCTAAGCCTGTCTGCGAGAGCTTCTTGTGTCAAGCCTAAATCTTTTCTGTATCGGGATATGTTTCCCGCTAAAATATCACGCATATAAATCACCACCCAATACATATTGTACGCTACTTAGAGCTGTGATGCAATAACTGTGTGTTTGAACTTTTTAAAAATTCAACTGCAATTTGAGTTTTAGTGTGAGATGGTTTGTTGCGTGCTCAAAGGTTTGGACACTAAAAGCTGTTCGACCCAACCAACTGCATAGAAAAGAAGTGCCTTACCTCAAGTGGGGTAAGAACACTCCTACTGGTGCGGATGGTCATAGCAATACTCTCGTAAACCATTGGAAATAAATGATTTAGGAATCAAGCAAACAAATACTTAAGACAAAATACATAATATTATTGAATTTGCTCGCTAATACTGTCACGATATTTTTGCGCATCTTGTAAAAATGAACTTAGCGGAACGTCTTTGTAAAGTCCTTGTCGCCATTGTGTATAGTCAAATGGCTCTCTCCTCATTAGAGCAATGAATCGCTCAGCCTCAACAAGTCCAAGGTGCTCCGCAAGAATTCGCATACCATCATCACGAAGTACTGTATTAGTTCTCATATAACTCACTCCTTATGAAATCAATAGGATTCATAATCACAATCCCTGATACCTGCTTATTTAATATCTTTTTATCGGTTGTAAGAAAATAGCCTGCTTTAAGGTAAATTGCACATGCAACATGTGAGGCATCCATTTGACGTAAACCAAGTGTCATTAACTCTTCGGCTTTTTTTATGATTTCGTCGTTCAAATCACAGTCGTCAGTGGCAATTCCCCTCCATTCATGTACTCTGTTTCTGACCTCTTCGAATGGGTTGGCTCCATTCTCATAGTCTAACACAAATGACCAACATAAATTAAACTCACCTTGCTTTATTCGATCCTGAACATTCAACTTTGCTTCGGTTTCCAGCTGAACAATTAGAGAACTCTGGTCATCAAACGGTCTGTTAAAGCAACAGTTATCTAAATAAACCTTCATTGCTACACGTCCTTTATAACTGAATTATACTCTACTAAGCAATACTTTTCAATAGATTATTAAACAAAAAAAAGTCTTGATTCAGATGAACTAAGACTTTGAGATAAAGAAAAGGGTTTCAATTTTCGTACAGTCTAACAAAACTGTTCCAAATTTGAAACCCAAATCACTTGGACAAATCCTGTAGTATCTATTGTTTATTGACTTTCAAGTGAGCAGAATCTACGAAAAACACTTGAACTCCAACATAGCGGTAAGTATTACCATTTTGTTTTTGTTCGTATCAACACTTATAACAACGATGCCCAGTCACGCTTTGAATACATAACACGCACAATGTCTACAATTTTCTTGGACTTCTCAATACGGAAAAATACAGTATAATTCTTTACATATAGAGGTCTGATACCTTTTTCTGCAAGGCGCGCATCTTTAACGAGCGCTATTCTTTCAGGCATTTCTTCAAGTGTGAGCGTAGCATCCAATATCTCATTAACAATTTCATCAGCTACGACAGGCTCTTGCAATTCATTCGCAATATGTACTCTTATATCCCGTATATCCTGCTTTGCCAAATCAGCAATGATTATCCTAAACTGTTCCATTTTTTATTTCCTCACGGAATTGTCGTGCAAACTCACGAAAATCGGAAACACGACCTGCTTCAATATCTGCAATACCTTCATCAATAGCTTTGTGCAGCATATCAAGTGCTGCATTTCTGTTGTATTCTTCAATACTGAGAAGTACATATCTACCGCGTCCATGTTTTGTAAGAATAACCGGACGATTCTCAGTATCTATGGATTCCATGACCTCAGCCATATTTTGACGTAAATCAGATATCGGTCTTACATCCGGCAAAGTACCTGTTCTCATAATTATCACTCCATTCGATATTGTACGTTAATTGTATCGCAATTGCGTACATAATTCAATAACATTTTTTATAAATCAACTTATACCGCGAACAACCCAACGAAGTGGGTGTGAGCGGAAAGGAG
This sequence comes from Oscillospiraceae bacterium, assembly GCA_009785345.1. Lineage (GTDB taxonomy): Bacteria > Bacillota > Clostridia > Oscillospirales > Oscillospiraceae > WRMH01. The sequence goes on along the minus strand of WQWL01000085.1, from coordinate 4,645 downwards.
GAGCAAGGTAGCATAACGGATACCGCCACTCAAATGAGTGGCGGTGGAGTGGAGCGAACTTTGCTCCGACGTGGTACCGCTGGCCGGACTTGAACCGGCACAGGATTGCTCCCGAGGGATTTTAAGTCCCTTGTGTCTACCTATTCCACCACAGCGGCATGGCACGCTAGAACATTATACCAAAATTTTCGGAAAAGGAAACCTTTTTTTTCGTATTATAAGAAAAAATAAAAACAAAGACGAATATCTTCAAAAAATATGGTATATTATAACTATAAAACCACAAGCGTTTACAATGAAGGAGGAATATTATGGCGCAGAAAACTTTTTCACCAACATGGGAAAGTGTAAAAACACATTCTTTGCCACAATGGTATGATGACTGCAAACTAGGTATATTTATTCACTGGGGACTATACTCAATACCTGCTTGGGCAGAGTTGACCTGGGAACTTGGTGCTGCTCCTTCAGAGAATGAATGGTTTAAGCACAATCCTTATGCAGAATGGTATCTCAATACGATAAGAATGGAAGATTCTCTTGCACACAAACATCACAATGAAACATATGGAAGTGATTTTCCATATGAAAAGTTTGCAGACTCATTTACTTGTGAGAATTGGAATCCTGACGAATGGGCAAAACTGTTCAAACAAGCAGGTGCGGGATATGTTGTGCTTACAACCAAGCATCATGATGGATTTTGCTTATATGACTCACAATATACTGACTATAACACGGTTAACATGGGACCAAAGCGTGACCTTACTGGCGAACTAACTAAAGCAGTACGTGCAGAAGGAATGAGAATGGGTACATATTATTCTGGTTTGCTTGATTGGACAACATATCCATATCCAACATATGGCAACATCAAAGAGGATTATAACCGTACCTACGCTTTTGCTGATTACTCACTGAATCAAGCAACGGAACTCATTGATAAGTACAGTCCATCATTGTTGTGGGGAGATATCGGGTGGCCTGAGAAGGGTATAGAAAATCTGCCGTGGCTATTCTCACATTACTACAATAATGTACCGGATGGTGTGATAAATGACCGATTTAGCTGTGATTGGTATGATCATTCTACAGCAGAATATTTATTAGGTACACGGTCACTTAGTAAAAAATGGGAAATGTGTCGAGGTCTTGGTCTTTCATTTGGATACAACATGTGTGAAGGAGATGATACTGTACTGTCCAGCCGTGATCTTGTGCGACTGTTGGTAGAATATGTTAGTCATAATGGAAACCTTTTAATCAATGTCGGACCGCGAGCTGATGGCACGATACCTGAAATACAAGCCTCACGTTTAAGAGACTTAGGTGCATGGTTAGAAAAATATGGTGATGCCATATATGGTACTCGTATATGGGAAGAGAAACAGAAAGATACATTGGAAAATGGTGCAGAAGTTTTTTATACCAGAAATGGTGCAGACCTTTATGCAATCATTGACAATCTGCCTGATGGCATGGATAAAGTGATTCTTCCCATATGTTCGCAGGAACTTCATGTAGAGCGATATAGCAATTATCCTGTACCTGTAAAATTGGAGGGATATTTTTGATGATAGCTGTGAAAAATAAGGACATTTCCAAACTGTGTATGTTATACAATTCGACAATAGACGTGTTCTGCGCGAAGTTGCAGAATCTAGTAAGTACAGAGTTCTTGGATTCTGCGACTACGCGCAGAATGACGAAGCGACTAAGCATAGAGGGGGTATAAACAATGTCAAAACAAAAAGTACCGTACAAAATTTATTTATCAGAAGAAGAGATTCCAAAGGCATGGTATAACGTTCGTGCTGATATGAAAACAGACCATCGCCCAATTCTAAATCCGGGAACATTAAAGCCGATGACTCCGGAAGAACTGTCACCTGTATTTTGTGATGAACTTGTTAAGCAAGAACTCAATGACAAAGACAGGTTCATAGAGATTCCTGAAGATATTCGTAATTTCTACAAAATGTACAGACCATCTCCACTAGTTCGTGCATATTGTCTTGAAGAAGCTTTGGGGACGCCTGCAAAAATCTACTACAAATATGAGGGTGGAAATACTTCCGGAAGTCATAAACTCAACTCAGCCATAGCTCAGGCATATTATGCAAAACAGCAAGGATTAGTTGGGCTAACAACAGAAACAGGAGCAGGGCAGTGGGGCACAGCACTTTCTATGGCATGCGGGTTTTTGGGACTTGACTTGAAAGTGTTTATGGTAAAAATCTCTGCAGAGCAAAAGCCATATCGTAAAGGTGTAATTGAGACTTTTGGCGCATCTGTCACACCTTCACCATCAAATACAACTCAAGTTGGAAGAAAAATACTCGAAAGCGACCCTGACTCAAACGGAAGCTTAGGATGTGCGATTTCAGAAGCTGTCGAAGTAGCAGTAACTACGGAAGGGTATAGATATGCTCTGGGCAGCGTGCTTAACCAAGTGTTACTTCACCAGTCAATTTTAGGTATGGAAGCTAAAACAGCATTTGAGAAGATAGGCGAATATCCGGATATAGTAATTGGCTGTGCCGGTGGTGGTTCAAATCTCGGCGGTTTGATGTCGCCATTCATGGAAGAAAAAATTGTAGGTAAAGATACTGCACCGTATTTTATTGCTGTCGAACCTGCATCATGCCCAACACTAACTCGTGGCAAATTTGCTTACGACTTCTGTGATACAGGCATGGTGACACCTCTTGCAAAAATGTATACACTGGGTGCAACATTTGCTCCGTCAGGTAGCCATGCTGGCGGTTTGAGATATCACGGAATGAGTCCGATTCTATCACAGTTATATCATGACGGATTTATTGATGAAGCAAGGTCTGTTGTTCAAACCGATGTTTTCAAAGCTGCAGAAATGTTTGCAAAAGCCGAGGGCACGCTTCCTGCACCCGAATCAGCACATGCAATACATGCAACAATCGAAGAAGCATTGAAATGCAAAGAAACAGGCGAAGAGAAAACAATACTGTTCGGTCTATCAGGCACAGGCTATTTCGATATAGGTGCATACATGCAGTACAATGATGGCACTATGGTAGATAGCATTCCGACAGATGAAGACTTACAACGCGGATTTGCAGCAATTCCGAATGTTGAAGGGTAGTAGTTGAATTCCGCCATATATAGGCTGCTCTGAAGAATGAATGGTAAAACGCTAATGTCCACACAAAAATTATCTTGACTTATGAATGCTATTATGACAATATCAAGACAGTAGCAAAAGAAAAATCTTTAGCGGTAATATCAAATAGTCCATGAAAAACTAACGTCATTCTGCGCGAAGTCGCAGAATCTAGTAAGTACAGAGTTCTTGGATTCTGCGACTACGCGCAGACAGAATGACGAAACATGGGTGAAAGGTGGTGAAAGACATGAAACAATCGAACTCGATACTTACAAACGAAGTGTTCAACGGGAGTGCTATCGTGCGTAGGTTTACATTCAAAGCAATTAATACAAGGGGTAATTATGCCCTTTTGGCGCATTTTAACCGCCAACTCGCAGCATCTCTTGTTTCTACAAGGGGTCAGTCTGCCCAAAATCAGAAATATGATTGTTTTGAATGCCTATCACCACATAAAATAACAGCGTAAACTTAAAAATTGTGCGTATGAGCGACGGTTTCGCGCAAGCGAGAGGTGCTCACGCATTAAAATGAGTTTGAATTTATTCAAACTCATCGCTTCTTTATGTTTGGTAATCCTGTGCAGACGAAACAATCTGTACAGGATATTTTTACACCAAATTTTAGGAGAAAAACAATGATTGATATATCAGTACACAATTTAAATAAATATTATGGCTCTAATCATGTGATTCGAGGCATTACCTTTGAAGTTATCAAAGGCGAAAAGGTTGGACTATTAGGCAAAAACGGTTCGGGCAAAACAACCGTTTTCAAAATCATCACTGGAGAGGAACCTTACGACAGCGGAAGTGTATCGAAAGCATCAGGTAAGAAAGTAGAAATACTTGCACAAATTCCTGTTTTTGCTGAAGATGACACAGTTTCTGATGTCCTACGTTCATCATTTGAGAAAATAACCGAAACTTTCGAGGCTATGAAAAAAATCGAAGGTGACAGCGATCCAAAAGTTTTAGACCGATATGGCAAGCTGATGGAGGAGTACGAGCGGCTCGGTGGATATGATGTAGATTTTAAGATAGATAAAATCTGCAATGGAATGAATATCAGCGAAAACATGAGAGATAGTAAGTTTTGCTTGTTGAGCGGTGGCGAGAAAACACGTGTTAACTTAGCACGAATTCTTCTACAAGATTGCGATATACTATTGCTTGACGAACCGACGAATCATCTTGATTTAAAGTCGTTAAAATGGCTGGAGAACTTCATACGCGAGTTTGCAGGTACAGTTATGGTTATATCTCACGACAGGACATTTCTCGATAACGTGGTGAGCAGAATAATTGAGCTTGAAGATGGTGAAGCTAACTTTTATTCGGGTAACTATTCATACTATGTGGAAGAAAAAGAAAAACGTTATCAAACTCAGGCTGAACAACACAAACAACAGCAACGAAAAATAGAGCAACTAGAAATTGCTATTAAGCGACAGCGCGTATGGGCGGCAATAAACCCATCAAATACAGGCTTGGCTAAACGTGC
>WQWL01000084.1 GCA_009785345.1 Oscillospiraceae bacterium | reverse complement strand
GAAGGCAAGGAACGATACATCCAACCCTTGCCCTCTTTAGAAAAGAGGGTGCCGTCCGCAGACGGCGGGTGATTTGATAAGGCAAGATTCCTTAAGTTGCTTGCATTGGACGATCGCCCCTACACTGGTTTTTGCAATTGCTTAATGTCCGTACTGCAAATCCACAATTGATTATACATAACTTTAAGTGTATAATCAATGTGCAGATAATGATTGGAGATAGATTGCATATGTGGAAAAAAGCAAAAAAAAGCTCAAGAGTCGAAGAGATTTTTGGTCTGGAGCGTTTAAGACTAAGAAGCGTTGATAATATTTTGATTGTCGTTGCATATAAAGGGCAGGATGAACGCAAAATATGCAACTTAGACGAATATGAAAGTGGTCAAGTAGTCGTCATAAAAGATGGTAAAAAAGTAATGTTAACACTACAAAGTGTCTCACGTTAGCATGGCTAGTCATTATCTTTTTCAATAATTTCTTGAATTATATAGTTTGGGCGATTTTGTAGTTCTGTGTAGATTCTACCTATATATTCGCCCATTAGACCCAGTATCATTAGCACGATGCCTTGCGTGAACAGAATTGCAGCTATTGTTGATGCCCAGCCTGCTACTGTTCTATCAGTAAAGAAGTACTCGTATATCACATATAAAATATATAAAAAGCTAACAAATGAAATCAGAAAACCTGCAAACGTCGCTAGCTTTAGCGGTTTGTAGGAAAATGATGTTATAGCGTCCATTGCGAAAAGAAACATTTTTCGTAATGGATATTTTGTTTTACCTGCAAATCTGGCCTCTCTAACATACTCAACCGGAACTTGTTTGAAACCTACCCAGCTTACCAACCCGCGTATGTAACGATTCTTTTCCGGAAGCTTATTCACGACATCACATACTTGACGGTCAATCAGTCGAAACTCACCTGTGTCCGGTGGTAGGTCAACTGATGTCATGCGCCTTATAAATTTATAGAATAATTTCGCACTCAACCGTTTAAATACTGATTCACCCTTGCGCTGTAATCGCTTACCATAAACGACATGATAGCCTTCCTTCCACTTCTCAGCCATGATTGGAAATACTTCCGGTGGGTCTTGCAAATCAGCATCAATAACAAATATAGCTTGCCCGCGAGCATGCTCCATTCCCGCTGATATCGCTGACATATGACCAAAATTCCGTGTAAAATTAATTAATCGCACAGCAGGATCTTTTTCACAAAACTCAGCGATAATATATGCAGTCTGATCCTTACTTCCATCATTAACAAAAATAAGCTCATACGTCTCAGACATCTTCTGCATGACATCAGTAAGCCTCATATATGTTTCCCTTATAACTTCCTGCTCATTATATGCAGGTATTACAACTGAATAAACCGGCTGTTTCATGGTGTGCTCCCTCGTCTCTCAACATGGTCATTCTGTCGCGAAGTCGCAGAATCTAAGAACTCTTTACTTACTAGATTCTGCGACTTCGCGCAGAATGACGTTAGTTTTTCATTGACTATTTGACATTACTCTCAATTCCTCAGCTTCCAGTAGACCCCAATCCTCCGGCACCTCTTGCTGTTTCATCAAGATTTTCACATATGATTATCTCCGGCAATTCACATTTCGTGATTACCATTTGAGCAATCCGATCACCATTTTTTACAGTATACGACTCATTGGATGTATTTTTTAGTCCGACAATAATTTCCCCTCTGTAATCAGAGTCAATAACTCCTACGCAGTTGGCAGGGACTATTCCATGATTTATTCCAAGTCCACTTCTTGCATATATAAATGCAGCATATCCAACGTCAAGAGATATTGCCAGTCCTGAGTTTATTTTATGCATCTCTCCCGGCATGATTGTGACATTAGTATCAAGACATGCCGATATGTCGTATCCAACACTTCCGTTTGTTTTGCGCAACGGTATTTTTGCAGATGGGTTTATGCGCATAACTCTCATTGTATTCATAGATTTCTCCAATTTCTGTTTTGCTTAACCAATAGTAATAGTACCACATGAATGGTAATGTGTACAGTAAAACCCCTGATGTCCACTCATCAGGGGTTTCATTTTGTTGCATATCTGGTATTACTTCTGCCTATGACTGCATTATAAATCATTCCACTCGATTTTGCAAGCATTTTTATTATCTTACAAACAGCCACATGAGTCCGAAAACTACTATTAGTGCTATAATCAGTACTGGTAAGAATGTGATTATTGCTGCGATTACCATTGCCGTAAAATCACCTTTTTCTAGCTCGATGTTCTCATAATGCGCATCGAGTTCTTCTTTGGTTTTTTTCTTGAACAATGTGTTTTTTAGATCTTGGAATCTTTGATGCATTGAATTGACCTTTCTTGCTCTGTGTTCATCTCGTTTGTAGAACGGACAAACACGTCCCCTGCCCTTGAGTCTTTTTACTCGGAATATGGATTTGTCTCGTTGTCTCCGTAGTTACGTAATTTAGGAATTTCGGGAGGCTCAACTTGCTCCACGCCTACCGGGAAGTGGCATGCTACCCAGTGTTCCGGTCTTAGCTCACGCCATTCAGGTATATTACTTTTACATATGTCTCTTGCGTATTCGCAGCGTGTGTGGAACTTGCAGCCGGGTGGCGGGTTGACCGGGCTTGGGATATCCCCTTCTATGACCTGCAATTCTTTCTTCGATTCTTCATCAGTAGTTGGAATCGCTTTGAGTAGTACATTTGTATATGGGTGCAATGGATACTTAAATATCTCATCTGACTTACCAAGCTCGATTATATTACCCAAGTACATAACACCTACACGGTCGCTTATGAACTTAACTGCACTAAGGTCATGGGAAATGAACAAATACGTAAGATTTGCTTCATCTTTCAAATCCATCAGCAGATTTATAATTTGAGATTGAATCGACACATCAAGTGCACTAACTGCTTCGTCACAAACTACAAATTTTGGTTGCGGCGCAAGCGCACGAGCTATACCAATTCTTTGACGTTGACCGCCTGAAAATTGGTGTGGATAACGGTGTAAAAAATATTTTTGCAGCCCGCATTTTTCCATAACATCTAATGTATAATCTTCAAGTTGCTTCGTACCCTTACCGTACATATTATGTGCAACCAATGCCTCACTAATAATGTTACCAACTGTAAAACGCGGATTAAGCGACGAGTATGGGTCTTGGAAGATAATTTGGAGATGGCGACGCTGGCGACGCATTTCTTCATCTGTTAAGCGACTTAAGTCGATTGAAACTTCACGCATATCCATAAGTACGTCAAATCCGGATTTCGTACTACATCTTTCACGCATTTTAATCAAAACTGCATCTTTTTCATCTCGTACTTTTTCTGCAGATTTTAATTGCACCTCAAGTGCAGATATTTTACTTTCAATTTTAGGAAAACTTTTCTTTTCTGATGAAGTATTCGAATTCGTCTTCTCGCTTTCCAAATGTGCAACACGCTTTATGTCGAGCAGATGTATTGCTGTTGTTATGCGATATACCTCTTTGATTGCAAGCAAGTTCTCGCGCACAGTGCGGGCAAGCTCTTGTAAATCATCATGTAATAAAAGTCCGCCACATAGTCTCACCTGATTTGGGTATTTTTCGATGATTTCTTCAGCGGAACCTTTTACGCTTGCAATTTTAGCTGCATCTTTAAATGCATACGTAGGCGCATAGTCGTTTAGTGTTATACCTGTATAATGCACAGTACCATTAGTTTGAGTATATAGTTGAAGCATAACACGACCGAGGGTTGTCTTGCCACAACCACTCTCGCCAACCAGCCCCAGAGTCTCACCTTCATATACATCGATGGTAACACCGTCGACCGCTTTTACAAACGGACGTTCATTTGAAAATAGTTTTTCTTTCTTAAGAGGAAAGTGCATTTTGACATCTTCGAGTTTTAGTAAAACTTTTCTTGTATCAGTCATTGTTACGTACTCCTTTCTTCGGATAGAAGCAGCGTACGCTTTGCTCGTCGTTCACTTTGACTAATTCCGGCATTTCTGCATCGCATTTTTCAGTTCTGTACTTACAGCGAGGTGCAAAACGGCAACCCTTGGGTAAGTCCAGCGGATGTGGAACTGCACCGGGGATGGCATCAAGTCTGTCACCTTGATCACCTGTGAGCATTGGTATAGAGATTAGCAACCCTTCCGTATAAGGATGTGAGTAGTCGGTGATAGGCTTGAAGATGTAATCAACAGGTGCTAATTCAACAACTTGACCACAGTACATAACTGCAACTTCGTCAGCCATTTGGTTTATTACACCTAAGTCATGGGTAATGAACATTATAGCTGTATTAAACTCATGTCTCAAATCATTCATCAAGCGCAAAATTTGTGCTTGTATTGTAACGTCCAGTGCAGTCGTAGGCTCATCTGCAATAAGTAGCTTTGGCTTACATGCCAATGCCATAGCAATCATCACACGTTGGCGCATACCACCTGAAAGCTGGTGAGGATACTGTCTGATAAGTTGCTTCGCATTTGGTATCTTAACTGCTTCCAGTATTTCTACTACACGCTTTTTTGCCTGTCCTTTTGACATATTTTGGTGTAATAATAAAACTTCGCTAATTTGTCTACCTATGGTAAACACGGGGTTTAGAGATGTCATTGGCTCCTGGAAAATCATTGAGATTTTGTTTCCGCGAATCTGATACATCTTTTGTGCACTAAAATCGCTTATTTTCTCTCCTTCAAACCAAATTTCACCTTCATGTATTTTCTGATTTTTTTCAAACAGCTTTAGAATTGAAAGTGCAGTCTGACTTTTTCCACTTCCTGACTCACCTACAACACCAAGTGTCATGCCTTCTTTCATGCTCAGGCTAACACCATCAACAGCATGAATCAAACCTTTTTTTGTATCGAAATAGCAGTGGACGTTTTTTATTTCAAGCATATTTATGTTATTCATATTCCACACCTACCTCTCTTGCGACTTGGGATCCATCGCTTCACGCAATGCATCACCAATCATATTGATTGACAAACACGCAGCTATAAGGAATAATCCCGGAATAATCCATCGCCACCAGAAATATTGAATAACCATTGTCTCCTGTGCACTTGTCAGCATATTACCCCATGTCGGAACCGGCTCTGTAATTCCAAATCCCAAAAAGCTTAGTGCTGATTCCATCAATATGAATGTAGCATATGAAAGTGTAACCTGAACAATGACGAAATTGAAGACGTTTGGTAGTATGTGCTTAAACATTATGCTGCGCTGCTTGATTCCGAGTGCTCTGGCAGCCAAAACAAAATCTTTTTCGCGCTCAATAAGCAGCTGCGCTCTAATAAATCTCGCAAGTCCCTGCCAACTAAGCAACCCGAGAATTATCATTACAAAATACATTCTCTGAGCTTGATCAAGTGTGTCTCCTATTGCAAAACTAAGTATGACAACAAGCGGGAGAAACGGCAACGCGTCAACAATATCCGCAACACGCATGAGCGTATGATCTACCCATCCTCCGAAAAATCCGCTTGCAAGCCCAATTATAATGGCTATCACAGTGGATATAACAACTGCTATTATACCGACTGAGAGGGAAATACGCCCTCCATGTACCAAGCGAGTAAAGATGTCACGCCCGAAGTGGTCGCTGCCGAATAAGTATCCCCTGTTTCCCCATGTGCTGACAATATTATTATCTTCATCAACCGCATAAAACTGGAATGCATTTGCAAACACTGCATGTACTCCGGCATTTTCAATACCCCGTGGCAGATTATTTTGACCATAATCATCTGCACCCCAGACATATACATCACCATTTTCTTTAACGGCTATAAAGTTCCTGTACCCTGCTGATATATGAACCACATTTTCCGGAGTCATCCCCTCCGGAAATCTGTGCAGCCCATCAATCATACTGCCCCAGATGTGCGCTGTTCCATGCTCATCAAGTGCCATGACATTACGGTTAGTCACTGCCACCTGCTCAACACGAGTTGAGCCGTCCATAAGCTCGGGAGGTACATTTGTATAAAATTCCGTTCCTCGGACACCCATCGGCATAATACTACCATCGTCGAGTAATAGTATCATGTTTACATCAACGGCAAATGCATCCACAATTCTGCCCATTGCCTCAAATGGCACCATAAAATTCTGCTCTGCTTGGAAACTTCCCCAAACATGCATATTTCCGTTGCCCAAAATTACAGCAGACCACATCGATCCGGCGACGATTCTACTAATTCCACCACCGACCATGAGTACCGGTCCTGAAATCGTATCCGGAAGTGTTGTTTGACCATGACCTGCATGACCCCAACCATGTAAATTGCCTTCATCGTCAAGGGCAATAATAAATCTCATACCTGCTTCAATTTGTACGATAAAAGCATCTTGGACTTCCTGCGGAACGTTGAGTATAAAGTCCGAAACTCCAGGTAGTTCCAAATTTGGCTCAGTCCCCCACATATGTACGTTACCATCGTCTGTGAGTGCTGCGCTAAATGAAACACCGGACACTATATTTATAATATTTGAATCGTTGAGTTCACTTGGATAGTTCAAGAAATTACGTGATGGACGTATATTGAAGTGTGTTAGTTCTGTATGGACTTCATTTAGTGGGAATACCAAAGAACCAACAAATGAGAATAGTAAAATAATTACAAACATACAAAATCCGATTATTGCAATTTTGTTGACAATCAGTCTTTTGAACACCGCTTTCATCGGTGTCTGCAACGCTTCTTCTTCAAGCACATTTAGTTCAATTTTATCCCGTACAAAAAGCCTTTTAAACATTGAGAGGAAAGATTTTCCGATCTTTTTTCCGGTATTATCATTATTACTCATCTAATCACTCTCCCTACTTCAACTTTACTCGTGGATCTACTAGACCGTAAATAATATCAGCTACAAGTGCTGCAAACACGTTCACAATTGAAAACAGCATTGCTACAGAAATAATAATCATCCTGTCTCGCCCTTCAACTGCTCTGATTAAGAGCCTGCCCATTCCATTATATGCAAAGACCTGTTCTGTTACTGCTGCACCGCCTATGAGCGCGAAAAGTGTAAAAACGATAATTGTTGATATTGGAATGAGTGCATTACGGAAAGCATGTGAATAAATAACAACTTTTTCGCTCAGACCTTTGGAGCGAGCCGTGCGAATATAGTCTTGCGATAGTGCGTCTATCATTGCATTACGAATAAATCGTATAGCTGAAGCAAGACTTATAATAACAAGGGTCGTCACAGGTAGAGCGAGATGCCTCACCCAACCCCATAAGAGATTCGCACCTTGTAAAAATACAGGATTTGGCATTCCTCCAACAGGAAACCATCCAAGTGTGATTGAAAATATAAATATCAGTGTAATTGCAAGAAAAAAAGCCGGCATAGCAAAGGTTGCAAGTGAGAACACCTGCCATCCATTATCAAATAATGAACCTCGCTTAACCGCCATTCTTATACCTATAGGTAGAGCAATCAATAGATAGATAATATTTACCGTGACATTTAATATTATTGTGTTACGGAGAGGTGTGCCTATTACTTCAGTAACAGGTCTGCTATACATTGTTGAGAACCCGAAATCACCGTGAATAAAAAAGCTGTACATCCAACGAAAATACTGTTCCCAAATAGGTCTGTCCATACCGAGTCTGAGATATATGGATCGATAAACATCATCAAATAACTCAGCCCTTACCCCCATCGGCATCATAGCCAATACAGGATCTCCCGGTAAAATCCTATTAATTATGAACAGTATAATCGAAATTCCGAATAGCACCGGAATTAATATTATGATTCGCTTAAGTATAAATTTTGCGAGCAAAACAATCACCGCCTGTTATAAATTATTTATTAATTATAATTTCCAATCGGGGGGATGTATTTATCCCCCCGATTAAACTGCTTATAGCTATGAGCAACTATAAAGCTTGATTGTTGCTCATAGCTATTATTTGTGATTGTTTACCCTAATCTGAGATTAGCTATGGTTATCGGATGTGCCCAGTTTGCAAAGTCTGTACCTATATCCAGTCCTGAGAGTCTTGGGTTGTAGAAGTCAGCCCATATATTGTTATAGAGTGGAAGACTTATAACCATTTCGTTGTGATGGACAACAAACTCTACCCATGCTGCGGCAAATCCTGCATAATCGCCACCCTCTGTGCGGCGCATGTTTACAATAAGTTCGTCTGTCACCGAGTTTTCCCAGCCAACAGTTGGGAATGAACCAGAGTGTTGTGATTCCAGCCACCATGGATCAAACACAGAATCCGGGAAGCTTGTTCCCATTGAGAATGTAGAGAACACTCTTTCTTCTTCCGTCATTACCCAAGGAGATAAAATACTTGGCAATACGACAGAGCTCCAGTCAGCATCTTCACTTGTGAATCTCATACCTGCCATTGCCGCATTCGATACTGTTTCAATCTCGATTGCCGCTCCGACTGTTGGATCTGCTGCTGCGTTTCTAATCCAAAGCACTTCGCTGTCAGCATTATGGCGCAAGTATGTGCCTTGCTCATTAGCTTGCTCGCGATCAAATGGAGTTTCGCCGTCTGATTCAAACACCCATTCGGTTTGATCTAGTAAGTTGTGTGCCACTTCGATATTTAGTGTGTATGGGGTCATACGTGATACAGCTTCAGAACCTGTTGCCTGCCACATCCACTGACCTGGTGAAGCCATTGTGTCAATGAGTGAGCCACGTCCGCCGAGAACTGCATCAAGAACAGCTTGGCGATCAACAACATGTGCAAATGCCATTCTGACATTGACATCGCTAATCGGTAGATGATCGTTTCCATAGTGTTGGAAATTAATGACACCATAACCAAGTCTGATATAGTCATGAACATTGAAGTCTGGATTTGCTAGAACTCTTTCAGTTCTGTCCCAATCTAGATGTTGAGGCAATAAATCCACCTCGCCGGCAAACAACATATCAACGTCAGTTGCGTGAGGAACTTCAATTTGTTGTATAAAGTCAATTACTGGCATGTCGCCGTTTACATTACCGCCAAATGCAGGGTTTCTTGCAACTGTGACGATATTGTCATCAAAGCCGACCCATGTATATGGACCTGCAACTACTGGTGGTGCAAAGCGGAAGTTTTCTGCATAATCATGTGCAGCAGAAAGTATATCAGCACTAAATCTTGAGCCGCCTGCATCTGTGATGATATCAATGCCCGGTACGACAACGTGTGCCGGTATTGGTTGAGCTCTTACCATATTTAATTCAAAGAAATAAGGTAGTTCTTCAGCATCGATTGTAAGTGAGAACGTCATGTCGTCAATCATGCGTAAACCTAAGAAAGAACCTGTTCGTGCTTCGTTTACTATCATTGGAATTTCTACTTCTGCTTCTTCTGCATCTTCGTCATCGTCTGCATCTTCATCATCTTCGTCTTCTGCATCGTCATCGGCTGTATCGGCTGCAGCGTCTGGATCAAAATCTGGATCCGGAATCATAAATGGTCCACCATAAGCTTCTCTGCCTAAGATTTCTGTCCATTGTCCGGCAAACAAAGACGCGCCTGCTTCATGAACAAGTTCAGTTGAGGCTCTGAAAAGAATACCGGCTACAAAGTCAAATCCTGTGATTGCTGTGCCGTCTGACCATACAAAGCCGTCAGCCACACGGAATGTGTATGTTTTGTTGCCTGCGCCATCATAGTTAATCCAAAACTCCTCAATAACTCTATTATTGATAAAGAGTTCACCAGTACCATCAAATGTAACGGTATTGATATCGCCATGTAGCAAATTCATTATTGTGATGTCGTAAGCTGAGTTACCCCATCCTTCTACAGCTTCGCCTGCAAATGGAACATTATAGCCGACAATAAGGGTGTTTTCACGTGTCGGTGTAGCATCAAGTGTCTCAACAGGAGTTTGTGTTGTAATGTTTGAGAATGTGCCGCCATCATTTGCCGGTGCATCTGTGTCTGCCGGCTCTAGAATCTCCGGTGGTTCTTCTGTTTCTGTTGGCTCTGGTGTTTCTACCGGTGCTTCCGGAGTTTCTACCGGTGCTTCTGGAGTTTCCTCCACACATGCTGCTACAAATACCATTAGCATTACAGCTGCGAGAAGCAGTGCTATTAATTTTTTCGCTTTCATTTTTTTCCTCCTAAGTTTATTTTAATCGAACGTCTTCGTTTTGGATTAATACTATAATTTACAAATACTATAATAAGCTCGATTTCAGAAGATAATATCAGCTTTTTCCTCTTTTTTCAAGACAATTATTATGAATTTTTTTATGTGTATATTGCGGTTGTATTTTTATGCATTGTAACTATTATTATTTGCAATTTTTATACATTATGCTTCAATCTATCTCTATTGCCTGTTCAGCACAAAATTCATGGCAACAGTAGCAGCGTATACATCCTTTTGCATCGACTATAGCTTTGCGTTTTTGTATTTTCATACATTTTCCGGGACAAATGCGTACACAATCACCGCATCCTGTGCAATTTTCCATAATTTTGGGGACTATATTTGCTTTATTTGTTCTTGCCGGCTTAAAGCTTGTGCGCAGTTTTTCCGGGTCATCTCCGAGCCATATTAATGATTCCGGAGTATCCGGCGCCAATCCTCGCATGGCTGCGTTACATATTGTATATATGCTGTCTGCACGCATTCCCATTAAATAACTCTGCGCCAGGTCAACCGCAAATGGTGAAAACCCACCTAAAACTGCCCCTACATACTTCGGGTTTCCGGCTGTCGGTCCTGCACCCTCCATGCCATATACTGCATCTAGGATAGAAAATCCCGGTTTTATATACCCACACACATCAACAAGCATTGCAGCAAAGTCTTCGTGCTTTGGGTATTTTCCGTGCAATAGCGGTTTCCCAAGTCCCGGTATGCATCCAAACAGGTTTTTTACACATCCGGTCATTTTCATAAATCCGTGTGTTTTCGCTTTTGCAAGTGATATTACGAGATCTGCGTCCAATACCGGCGATAATACGTCAAACTTTTTTATTATTTGCCCTTCGGGATATTCCACAGTCCTTGATGATGTGTCAAATGACGCTTTTGCACCTACGTTCTTCGCTGCCTTTTTGATTCCGGTCTTACCATATAATAATCGGAGTACAAATTTTGTGTGTGGTCCTCCGGTTGAGTCTATGATTGTTACATCTGCACCTGCGTTAATAAACTCCCTGCAGACCGATTCCACAACAAGAGGGTGCGTTGTTGCTGCGTCTTCGGGTTTTTTAGGCATTAATACATTGGGTTTAACAAGCACTTTTTTGCCGTCCCCAAGTATACTGCCCGCTCCACCAAATTCATCAAATATTCGTTTAACTGCTATATTTACCTGTTCCGGTTGATATTCTTTACATTCTGATAAAAATACGCGAGTGTCCATATAGTCACGTCTCCTTCTCGTCTTTACAAAACCCCAAATCCTAGCTCTAGCCACTAAATAAGTCCCAGCCATCAAGTGGCAGACGTTGCATTGCTCCAAATAGTTTTGTTTTTATGTCCTTATGATCAATACCCAATGTTTTAATGAGATTCTTTATTTCTTCGCGCTTACTTTCCCCATTCATTGTACATGGATTATGCACAATCTGCAGTTCTTGCAATTCTGCAAAGTTTATAATTTGTTTTTCTTCTATGTATAGCATTGGTCTTATTTGTGTTACTTCCGTTCTATCCAGATACGTCACCGGCTGAAAGCAATGTATGCGCCCTTCATATAATAGTGACATCAAAAATGTTTCTACCGCATCATCATAATGATGTGCCAATGCAATTTTACTTATGCCAAGCTCTTTTATCTTCGTGCCTAATGCTGCACGTCTCATTGTTGCACACATTGAACATGGATTCTTTTCTTTGCGTTTATTGAAAATAATATCTGCTATGGGTGATTGCACCAATGTAAATGGCACATCCAACTCTTTACATTTCTCCTCAATAGGAGAAATATCCATACCTTCTAATCCCATATCCAGTGTTATCGCGTGGAGTTTGAAATTAGTAGGATGATATCGCCGCAAAGCTGCAAGAGCACACAGTAGGGTCATTGAATCCTTGCCTCCCGACACACCAATAGCAACAGTCTCATCCTGTTCAATCATCTTATAATCGTCCACACATCGGCGAACATACCCGGCTAGTTTGTTTATCATGTAATATCTCCTCATTTTCCTCAAAAAATAATTTTGTTTTTGCATGTGAGCATTTGCGAGCATTTGCGAGTTATTCGTAGCATTTGCGAGAACGTGATTTGTAGTTTAATTTTTTCGATTTTTTATGTTGACACTTACCTGTGCATGTGTTATATATATTAAGCTTACTAATTATATATGAACTAAGTCTGACTCGTTTTGACTAAGGGCATGTCTCTAAGCAACTATCACAATATACATCGTATTTTAAGGAAGGATCTATATAATGTCAACTACACTAGCAAGAAAGGATACAGTTGAGCGTAACTGGTATATCCTTGATGCCGCCGGCACACCACTTGGTCGTACTGCTACAGAGGCTGCAAATATCCTGCGTGGCAAGCATAAGGTGGACTATACACCTAATGTTGATTGTGGCGATTTTGTAATCGTTATCAATTGCGGCGAGGCCGTTCTCACAGGCAAGAAACTTGAGCAAAAAGTCTACCGCAAGCATAGTGGCTGGGTAGGCGGTCTTAAAGAGACAAAATACAAGCTTATTATGGAAACAAAACCTGAGTTTGCAATGATGCAAGCTGTTAAGGGTATGATGTCCAAAAATACGAGAGATCGCGGTGCGCTGAAGCGTCTTCGTGTTTTCCCCGGTGCAGAGCACATACATGAAGCTCAACAGCCCGTTGAATGGGTACAAAATAATGGAGGTGCCGAATAATGTATACAAGTAAAAAACCTTATTTATACGGTACAGGAAGAAGAAAGTCCTCCGTAGCAAGAGTTCATCTCTTCACAGGTGGTACTGGTGCAATAACAATCAATGGTCGTGATATCGATGAATATTTCGGTCTTGAAACTCTAAAACTAATTGTACGTCAGCCGCTAAACACGACTGACACATTAGGAAAAGTTGATATTACTGCAACCGTTAAGGGTGGCGGTGTTACAGGTCAAGCAGGCGCGATTCGCCACGGCATATCTCGCGCACTTCTGCTAGTAGACGAGAATTTCAGACCTGCGCTAAAAGCTGCAGGGTTCCTGACTCGCGATTCGAGAATGAAAGAACGTAAAAAATACGGTCTTAAAGCTGCACGTAGAGCACCTCAATTCTCAAAACG
>WQWL01000083.1 GCA_009785345.1 Oscillospiraceae bacterium | reverse complement strand
TTTCCTGTTATAGAAGTTACTCTACAACAAAATGAAGCAATCTGTATTGAGCCGGGAACAATGGTTTATTCAGACCCTTATTTTACATTTCAAACAATGCATAATTCAACAAGACAAAAAAGAACCGGTGGCAAAAGAGTTGGCTTTTTTAGCCAAGGGAATAAGCTTATAACAATTGCACAGGCTCAACATCCATCAAGAATTGCCATTGCACCTTGTGTTCCTGGAGATATTATAGAACTTCCATGTGAAGCCAATCTGCAATGGAATATTATTGGTGGTGCGTTTTTAGCTTGCGACATGGGTGTTCAATTCGAACTTGCACAAAGTTCATGGTCAGGCATGCTTTCCGGTGGACTTATGGTGCCAATTCTTAAGACATCGGGAACAGGATCTTGCATAGTAGACTCATGCGGTGTTTTACAAAAATTTAATCTCAATGGTCAAAAAGTTATAGATATTGATGTAAATCACTTAGTAGCATGGTCCGAAGGACTGCAATATGAGGTTTTCACAGAGAGAACCAGCCTGTGGGTCGAATGGCGAGCCAGATTCTCAGGAGTAGGGTCTGTAATCGTTCAATCAAACACAAGACTGAGTCCTACAGCTGCAAAATAAAGGAGAATCGATAAGTTTGAATTAATGCACGAAATGACCATTCGTTATTTATGGTTATTTTGTTACTAAACATTGTGAAAGGAATGGTCATAAAATGACTAATAATTTTGTTTCTATCGTATGTCCGTCTTGCAAAGCTCCCGTCGAAGTAAATATGGATTCTAAATCAGGATTTTGCTTGTATTGTCGAAAACCCTTTGCTTGCGAAGAAACATTGAAAGCAAAGCAATATAAAGATTATCAACACTATCAAAACGAAAAGCAAAAACAAGGTGACGATTGGTGATTTACAACACACAGCTTACGCTCTTGTCAAAAAAATCTGTTTTCTCACTACACTTACAGAAGATATAGGCTCAATACCCCTCAGTAAAGTCAATTCTATTATACATTTCTTCTCCGCATAGATATAGCTTCAATAAATCAAGAAATACCTCTAAGCGACGTTCAATCATCATTGGAGTTAAACCGGATATATGTGGAGTAATTAATGTGTTCGGTGCGCTCCAAAGCGCGTGATCGGCGGGGAGCGGTTCGGGATCAGTTACATCAAGTCCTGCTCCGTAAATTTCTTGCGTGTACAATGCAGTGGCAAGAGCATCAGTATCAATTGCACTACCGCGACCTATATTCACAATAATGGCATTTTTCTTCATAAGATTGAACTCTTTTTCACCAAATAACTTGCTGGTCTTTTTTGTTCCCGGTGTGCATATGACAACGTAATCCACCTCTGGCAAGACTTCATGTAATTGTGATAAAGCTCTAATATCCTGCACTAGTTTATGTGGCTTTGACGGATTGTGCCTTATTCCGATGACATTACAATCAAAATTTGATAGACGTTTGCATACTTCTGTGCCAATATCTCCAAGTCCTAGCACAAGAACAGTTGAACCGTAAATGTCAAGGAAATTTGGAGATTGATTACTCCACGAACCTTTGCGCTGCTCTCTATAATAGTATCCGAAGTTACGACTGACCGCAGTCATCATACCAATAACATGTTCGGCAATCGGAATACCGTATGTCCCGCTAGATCTCGTAAAGATGATTGATTTGTTTGCAAAGAGAGAAATATCTGTCAAACCGTCTGCTCCAGCAGTGTCTAGATGGAGCCATTTGAGATTAGGTAAATCTTTCAGCAGTTGTGCAGGAATTCTCCCAAACACTATCTCAGAATCGACAATATCCTCAAGTGTTACACCATCGTGATAGGTTTCAATAATTTTAGCCTCGGTTGCTATCTCGTTAACTCTTCCTATCAACTCATCTGAAAGTTTTTTAAACCCCTGATTATAAATTAAAGTTATTTGCATAAGTATGACTATTCCTTTCAGTAAACCCCTTAACAAATTTCACATATTAATTATCGCTACTAATTTAATACAATATACAACATATATCAAGATGATTATCTAGTTTTTTAATTGCGTTTGTGAAGTGGGACTTGTATAATGTTAAATAATATCGGTTCAGACCATGATAAGCGGAGGAAATTCCGAATGTATAAACTTGTGATTGTTGAAGATGAGCGTGACGTCAGGCGTCGTTTAGCGGGACTAATCGAGAAATCAGGCTGCAATTTTGAGATAGTTTCCGAATACGAAACCGGGATTGACGCTTATGACGGCATTATTTCCGATAACCCGGATCTTATTCTCACGGACATACAGATTCCTTACATAAATGGAATTGAATTGTCAAAAAAAATCCGTGAGATATATCCACTTGTAAATATCATCATTATAACCGGTTATAGCGAATTTGATTACGCTAAGGAGGCTGCGAATTTAGGGGTAATTGGGTTTGTTAATAAACCAATTACATTAGAAAACATTCAGGAACTCTTAAAAAAGGCAGAAGCATCGCTGGATAACAAATTTTTGACCGGATCTAATCTAGATAAACTTACCACATTTTATAATGAGAACATTCCAGTTATTAAAGAAAATGAACTTTTAAACTTATCCAAAATGACTGATGTGACATTGACATTTCAACAGAGGCTACTTGCAAGTAATATCAAGTTAGATTATCCATATTTTGCTATGTGTGTATTTGATTTTGATGAGATGCAAGATGGAGATGTCGAAAATAATGACTTGATTTCCTCATTTATTCGGAAATTGATTGCAGAAGAGCTTCAGGATTATTGCGACATTGAAATATTTAACAGGTATGAGAAGATATGCCTGATTGTCAAGTCGCACACAAGCCCGGATGTGACAGAACTTGAGCGACGAATGGAGCGTGTGGTTCAACGCGCCGCGCGATTTTCTGATGTTCCTGTTAGTGCAGGTATAAGCAGTATTTTTAACAACAACAAGAATTTTTCTGCAATGGTGAAGGAAGCCGGACGTGCACTTGAGTATCGCAACATTATGGGTGGCGAAAAAGTATTCATATTTGGAAATACTCAATCACCTGCAATAACGTTTTCAATCGATGAAAGTTTGATTAAAGAGCTAGGATACATCCTCCACACTCAAAATGCAGAAGCTTGCATAGCAAGAATCGACCTCATAAGAGAGAGTCTGCGCAGCTCAAATAACCCCTTATATTATGCAGCCACAGGTATACTGAACGTTCTTATTCGCAATTGTGATGATTTGAAAGGACTGTACGAGTATTCCGGTACACCCGACATGCTATATAAAAAGCTTTTCGAAATCAAGACTGAGGACGAAATATATGACTATCTCAAGAGCCTGGTACATTTGGTTCGTAAGCTAAATGATGGTGTTATAATCGATAATGTGGAGCAGAGTTTACGAATTGTAAACTCCTATATGGAAGCACATTTTTGTGATCCCGACATCAGCTTTGGGAGAATGGCGAGGGATGTTAATTTTTCTGTTGGCTATATTAGTGCTCTACTTAAGAAGAAACTAAATACATCTTTTGTTAAAAAACTAACTGAGATGAGAATGGAGAAAGCTAAAGAATTACTATTAAATCCATCCCTCAAAATAATCGATATTGCCGAGCAGCTCGGATATAATGACTCATATTATTTTAGCCACTGCTTTAAAAAATATGTAGGCGTACCGCCAAAGGAATTTAGAAGCAATGAACAAGGTTAGTAAAGTTTTCCAGCCCTTTTCAGTCGGCTTTATAATCATCACAGCTTGTGTTGCCATAATTTTTGTTTTGGTGGCATCTTTGCTCATTGCAACATTTGCAACCTTCAGAACAGGTATAAACGATGCAATAAACATTCAGACGAGAGAATTGAGTACTCAGATAGTATATAATTATGAAGCTTCGATAGCCAGTATAATAGGCACGTCAAATACAATTCAAGCTGATATAGATGGATTCGATTCAATTGGGAGTGAGGCTTTTTCGGAGTATTTAACTCAAATAGTTCGGTTGTCTAGTGACATAATTAAAGTTTCGATATATGATTATGAGTCACAGGTTGCTATTGCATCGTCGGAAGAATCGGATATCCATACTTCAACAATCGGTGCGAATGACAGTTGGTTCTTTGAGGCATTAGAAGACCCGACGGTACACGTATTTTCAACTCCTTACGCAGAAATTGGGAGTGGAGAATATAGGGTCAATGTTGGCAGACGCATTAGGTATCAGGGTGGGGCCAGGACTGGCGTATTGCTCATAGAGATTAGCTTTCAGAGTTTCATTGATTTGGTTGACAAATCAAACCTCGGAGAGGGTGGACATGTTATGATAATTGATTCTTATTATAATGTTGTCTATACATCTATGCCGGAGCAGGAAACGGTCCGTGAGGGATTAGAACTAGTCAGTGAAATTATTTTAGGTTCCCGAAGTGCAGTGTTGGGTGGATATAGCATGGCGGTAAATGTTGATACTCTATCAAACACGAAATGGCGTATTTGTGTATTTATTAATATTGATCAACTCGTGGAGATTGAGCAGACATTTCTACTTACGACCATTTTAGTGTCTAGCATTGTTCTCATAATAGGTGTCATTTTGCTCACGGTTGTAGCAAGAGGCATTACAAGACCTATGAAGCAATTGGAACTTGCCATGCGCAAAGTAGAAAAATCTGACTATTTTCGCATGGAAGAAGTTGAGCTGGTGGCTTCACGAGAGGTAAAAGCTCTGACAGGTCGATTTAATCGGATGATGCGCAAAATCGGTGAACTTATGGATCATGTAATAAGTGAGCAGAACGCGCAACGCAAGAGCGAACTCAAAGCTTTGCAAAATCAAATCAATCCACACTTTTTATACAACACGCTAGACTCCATATTGTGGCTGATTGAAAATGAACGAAATAAAGATGCTGCAGAGATGTTGGTTGCCCTGGCTAGGCTGTTTCGCATAGGTATATCCAACGACAGTATGGTTATTTCTGTTAGTGAAGAGATGGAGCACGTGCGAAATTATCTGCTGATTCAAAATATTCGTTATGCAGGATCTTTTGAGTATTCCTTTGATATTGAACCCGTTGCTGCGGAAATTGTAACATTAAAGTTGATTTTGCAACCTATTGTTGAAAACTGTATATATCACGGTTTGAAAAATAAGATTGACAAAGGCAAAATCATTATTAAAGCATATATTGACGGGGATCATCTGTTATTGAGCGTTTCTGATAACGGTTATGGTATGAGACAGGAAAGAATTGATTCACTGTACAGCTCATTTGAAGACAAAGTCGTAAACAATAGTGTAGGGCTGAAGAATATATACCAACGAGTGATGATATATTATGGAGGCAATGCAGGAATGGTAATAGAAAGTGTTCTAGACGAAGGTACGACAATAACTATTAAGCAAAAAATAACATAATTAGTGGGTGAATTATGAAAAAGAAATCGATCAGTTTAATATTATTATCCGCATTTTTCCTGCTTCTGATGCCACTATCTGGCTGTGGACAAGGTAGCAGAGAGATTGCGTTTTTCAAATACTCGGAGGCTGATACATTTATAGCCGAGATGATGGCGTATATGACAGCAAGAGTGCCTGAGGACATAAATTTTGCGGTGCTTGATGCCGGCAATTCTCAATCTGTGCAAAATCAACAAATTGTCGAGCTAATCGAAGCAGGGTCAGATCTTTTAGTCATAAACGCCGTTGATCGCCTTGCAAGCAGTGCTATTGTGGCTAGAAGTGTAGCAGATGGTGTTCCCGTCATTTTTTTTAACCGCGAGCCATTGGAAGATGCTCTCATAGGAAATGATAATGTGTTCTATGTCGGAGCAGACCCTGACAGCATGGGAAGAATGCAGGCAGATATGGTTGCCGAACTGTTTACCGAAAATTTTGCGGGTTCCTCATTTGATCGAAACGATGATGGAATAATCCAACTTGTCATATTAAAGGGAGAACAAGGACATCAAGATGCAGAAAGACGTACCGACCATAGTATTGCGCGTCTTTTTGAATTAGGCTTCGAAGTTGAGGTGCTTGCAATTGAGCTTGCGGACTGGAATCGGCAGGATGCTTTTGAGGCTATGCGAAGTCTCTACGAGCGATATGGTGATGTTATAGAATTAGTCATTTCTAATAACGATGATATGGCTCTAGGGGCAATTGACTATTTGCTTGAAGCAGGTGTTTTCAAGGAAGGTAGAGCAGCCCATGAGCAACCATTCATTATTATCAGTGTCGATGGAACTGAAGTCGGGCTTGAAGCCATAGGCAGAGGTCTACTATATGGCACGGTCAATAATGATTTAAGGAGACAGTCAGATGCAATATTGATGTTGATAGATTTTATTCTGCACGATAGAGATTTTGATAGTTTCCCATTTGAAATAACACGAGATCATTACATATATATTGACGGTGATATTATAACACTGGCAAATCTGGCTGACTTCATTGGTGGATGATGAGGTTATTAACAATTGTTGCTGTAAACATATAATTGTAATTCGAATGCGTGAAAAATTTTAGGGTTTTTATGTAGAAAATTACATTTTCATTATTAAATGATGTGTGTAAACTGATGAGGCAAAGGTTACTATATTATTTATTTGGAGGAAATGTAATGAAAAAAATTCTAGCACTAATTCTAGCAGTAATGATGCTAGCAACTGTTGTAGCATGTGCTGCACCGGCAGATATCACAACAGACACACCAGCAGATACCACAACAGATACCCCGGTAGATCCTGAACCAGACGTAGACCCTGATCCGGAACCCGAACCTACACCGGAACCACCGGTAGAAGCAGGCGAACTAAGAGCGGATGTATTTTGGTACACATTTGCCGACACATTTTTAGCAAGCGTTCGAAATGACATGATTGAGTTAGAAGCGCAGTTTCCAAACCTAAATCTAGTTCATCATGACAGCATGGACAGCCAAGCAACGCAAACTGAACAAATCCAAACAGCCGTAATGCAAGGAACAGATCTGCTAATCGTAAACATTGTTACTACAGGAGCAGAAGATGTTGCCATGAACATTGTAGAAATAGCAAGAAATGCCGGCGTACCAGTGCTTTTCTTCAATCGTGAAGTCAGTGATGCGGTAATACAGTCATATGACGATTCAGCATTCATTGGCACATGGGCACCAGAAGCCGGTGAATTCCAAGGACAGGCGATTGCCGAGTTCTTATTGGAAGGAAACAACATTGAAACATTTGATGTTGATGGTGATGGTTATGTCAGATATATTATGTTACGTGGCGAGCATGGAAACATGGAAGCATTTTATCGTACACTATATTCAGTTCAAGTAGCTAACCGTTTGCTTGAAGGCAGTGGTGTTCAACTTGTTCCATCAGTAGCGAACGAAACAAGCACACTATATGACGATGATGGAATCAGTAACTACTTCTTGTATGCAAACTGGTCTGCAACAGAGGCATTTACTCTTGTAAATACTGCATTATCTGCACACAGCCCGGAAGCAGGAGACATTGAGCTTGTCATCGCAAACAATGACGATGCAGCACTTGGCGCAATTCAAGCACTTCAAGAAATTGGTTTCAATCTAGGTGATGGTGGACCCATGATTCCAGTATTCGGTGTTGATGCCACCGATGTTGCGGTTATTGCTATAAACAATGGCACAATGACAGGTACCGTAATGCAAGACGGTCGAGGTATGGCACTGGCCGTACTTGAGCTTGCTAATAACATTGCAAATGGCGAACACCTGATGGCTAACACAGGACATCACAATATTGATGCAGGCGTTGCAAAGATTCGTATTCCTCACACAATCGTAAACTAATTAAAGTCATATAAGGAACAATCTCGTAGTCAAAGATGGGCACACATGCCACTAGTTGTGCCCATCTTTGATCAACGAAAATGAGGAAGAGTCGTTCGAGGGAGGAAAGTGTGGATAAAATTCTTTTGGAAATTAAAAATGTCAGCAAGAGTTTTCCTGGTGTGAAGGCGCTTGATGGCGTCAGTGTTAATTTACGTGCAGGCACAATCCACTCATTGATGGGGGAAAACGGTGCTGGGAAGTCAACATTGATGAAGTGTCTTTTCGGTATTTATCATGAAGATAGTGGTGAATTTTTTCTAGAAGGGAAAAAAGTACGCTTTTCCAACCCAAAGCAGGCATTGGAACGTGGCATTTCAATGGTGCACCAAGAACTCAATCAAGTGCATACCAGAAGTGTTATGGAAAACATTTGGCTTGGTCGTTTTCCTCTAGGGATTACCGGAGTCGATCACAAAAAAATGTACCGCGACACCAAGGCGATTTTTGATGATTTAAACATTTCCATTGACCCTAAGAGCATTATTAGCACACTGTCGGTTTCGCAGCGTCAGATGGTAGAAATAGCAAAAGCAGTTTCATTTAGCAGTAAAATTATTGTGTTCGATGAACCTACATCATCACTTTCGAATGTCGAAGTAGAACACTTGTTCCGTATCATTTACGATTTGCGAGACAGAGGTTGCGCAATAGTATATATATCTCATCGCATGAATGAGATATTACAGATTTCTGATGAGGTTACTGTTCTACGTGATGGAAAGCTTGTCGCGACAACGCCGGCTACCGAACTCACCACAGACAAGATTATTACACAAATGGTTGGGCGAGAGTTGAGCAATGTCTACCCACCTAAGAATAATATTCCCAGTAAAGTCATATTGAAAGTCGAGGAGTTGACGGCACTCTATCAGAATCTAAGAGACGTTTCATTTGAATTGCGAAGTGGAGAAATTTTAGGTGTTGCGGGGCTTGTTGGAGCTGGTCGTACTGAAATGTTGGAAACAATTTTTGGGCTTGCGACAAGAAAGTCGGGTAAAATAATTAAAAACGGAAGAGCAATAAGGAATAAAAACTCACGCCAGGCAAAGCGCAATGGATTTGCTATACTCACCGAGGAACGCCGCACAACCGGCATATTCGGCGTGCTGAATATAAGAGAAAACACGACTATTGCAAACATAAAAAACTATCTTGTAAAAAAAATATATCTAAGCAATAGGAAAATGAGCGCAGATACAAAATGGTCAATAGACAAATTCAGAGTTAAGACGCATAGTCAAAGTGCAAAGATAAATACGCTTTCCGGAGGGAATCAACAGAAGGTAATCATAGGAAGATGGGTACTGACAAACCCGGATATATACTTATTTGATGAACCTACACGTGGTATCGATGTCGGAGCAAAATATGAAATATATCAACTAATGCTTGACCTTGCAGGAGATGGAAAGGCGATAATAATGGTTTCAAGTGAATTACCGGAACTACTCGGTGTTTGTGACCGAATTTTGGTTATGTCAAATGGATATTTGAGCGGCACAGTGGATGCGAAAAATACCAGCCAGGAAGAAATTATGCTCTTGGCTGCTAAACATGTCTAGTGCATCGTATTTATGAGGGGAGTAGAATGAGTTATGGAGAAAAAAGCATTTTTGTCCGGATTTATTGGTAGGCGATGGCAAGAATATACAGCCCTTGATGGTAGAGGAAAGGCAATGTGGTGGCGCGATTTTTTTATAAGAAACGCCATATACATTATTATAATTGTACTTGTCATATACGTACAGCATTTTAGTATAGTTAACAACTTTGCCAATCGGTTTATATCATTCGGTTCGATGATAGACATAATAAATCGTTCCAGTGCAAGCTTGTTTTTAGCTCTCGGCGTTGGAGGTATAATAGTTTTAACGGGAACAGACCTTTCGGCTGGTAGAGTTATGGGTTTAGCGGCTTGCGTCGCTGCATCGTTACTACAAAATCCTGTGGATATATTTCCTGCAAAAATGTTTCCGAACTTGACAGCACCACCGATTATTTTAGTCATGTTGTTTGTAATGGTTATCGGCGGTATCTTTGGTTTGTTTAATGGTTACTTTGTGGCGAAATTCAAACTACATCCATTTATTGTCACTCTATCTACTATGATAATCGTCAATGGAATAGTATTGTGGTATGTGGGACTCAACGGAGGCAGTCCAATAGCCGGTCTTATGCCGGAGTACGGTCAGTTTGTAAGAGGTACAGTAACAATCGCAGGCACTCCGGTTCCATTCTTTGTCTTCTATGCGATAATAGCCACAGCAATAATGTGGTTTATTTGGAATAAAACGACATTAGGTAAAAATATGTATGCTGTAGGTGCTAATGCAGAAGCGGCAAATGTCTCTGGCATTTCTGTCAAAATGACAACAATACTAATCTTTATGATTGGCGGTATCCTCTATGGATTTTCCGGATTTGTCGAAGCAGCAAGGATAGGATCGAACAGTGCAACGACCGGATTTATGTCTGAACTTGATGCGATTGCAGCCTGTGTCATAGGTGGTGTGTCGTTTACCGGCGGTGTAGGCAAAATTAGAGGAATCGTTACAGGTGTCATTTTGTTACAAATCATAGCTGTTGCTCTGCAATGGCTTGGAGTATCATCTGATGTACGTTTAATTATCACCGGTGGTATAATATTAGCTGCAGTATCACTCGACATGCAAAAATATCTTGCGAAGAAATAAAAGAGCAAAAAGCTGAAGCAGAGGATTCTTTTCTGAACTCAGAAATGGCAACGTGTGAGTTACAAACTATCTTTACACGTAAAAATATAACCATTTTCAGTATCAACTTGCAGAAAATGGTTATATTTTATTATTTCAATAATTTCATGCAGATGTGCAAAATATATGATATAGTCGAAGATAGAAAACACGAGAGGAGCAATATCAAATGCTTTATGAATATTTAATATCCGCTCAACGGGAGAATTTTTGCGAATTTGACCCACCAAGGCAAAGAAAATTTTATGTAAAGATTATAGGCGAGTAGCGGATTAGAGGATTACATATTATAGATGAACATATATAAAAATCCAAATTGTAAAAAAGTTCGTGGCAGTCATATTTTGGAAGTGACTTGCGCCTACTGTAAATGTTTCATCGCCAATTATCAAAAAGTTGGCGAAAGTGGCTTTGTCAAAATGTATAACGATAGAATTATTGATGGATCGATTGATTTTTCACAATATCACGGAGCTATATATTGCCCAAAGTGCAACGAGCGGATTGCTACTCGATATATCACAAAAATGGACAAAAAAGAAGCGTACAGATTTGTACCTTCTGCGTTTAATAAGAAGAAAGTTTAGAAAGAGGAGTTATGAAAATTGGAATTATCGGAACAGGAATCATTGCATCAGCCATTGTGACAGGGTTTTGTAAGAAAGAAACCAGACATGAGTTTTTTCTCTCCCCAAGAAACGCAGAAAGAGCTGCAGCACTTGCAAATGAGTTTTCTAATGTGACTGTATGCACCTCAAATCAAGACGTTATTGATAATGCTGAGTGGGTCTTTATATGCCTGCATAAAAAAGATTTCGATGCGTTAAGTGAAATGAAGTTTAATAAACATCTTAAAGTCGCAAATATGTCGGCAGAAATGAGACTTCCAGAGCTGAAAGATGTAATAGGCGAGACAGAGCTATTAGCCCATGTCATACCTCTCCCGGCGATCGTTGTAGGAATCGGTCCGCTACTCGTTTATCCGGAAATCACAGAGGTCGGTGAACTTTTCACACCGGTTGGTGATGTGTACTATGCAAATAAGCAAGAAGATGTTCATACATTACAAATAGTCACAGGGCTTATGAGTGCATATAATATGTTGCTCAATGAAATAGTCAAGTTCTCTGATGATCAGGGTATAGAGCATGACACCTCTGTCGGTTTTCTATCTTCCCTATTGAACTCTCTTTGCACACGTGCGGCGAACACTCCAAATTGTGACCTCATCGAACTAGCACATGAGATGACCCCGGGTGGTTATAATGAGCAAGCAATGAATGAGCTGGTAGATAACGGTGCAATAAAAGCTTGGCGAACTGCTCTGGACAGGCTTCTTGTGAGATTGAAAACAAGTTAGAGTTGCAATTTTAGACTTTACAGACCACTAGCTCTCACGGGTGGGGTCGTACCATGTTGACCATAAATGACCAATTCGTTAAAATTCGTTGTTCTTGTCACGGCAATTCTATGCGTAGCAATTGGGATGAACTTGTATTTCCATAAATATCACGAAAATTAAAGAATATATAGTAATTGAAATCAGTATCTAAATCTTTCATTGTAATGCTAAAATTATCAACCACTTCAAAATCAGCAACTATTTCTCTCCCCACCAATTGCCCGGGTCTCTCCCAATCATAAAATGGCATCAAATTTCCGTCATTATCATAAGTTGGCAATCGAGAAAAAGATGGAAACACAATTAGCCATGTATCAAATATATCAACTTCCGGTCGATCCTCAGGTGAATAATCTATATAGTCAAATGGTATCATAGAAAGAATTGTGACGTCATCGCTTTGAGCATCAACCTCAATCTCAAGCCACCCCCCATATCCACCAAAATGCAAATCAATCAATACTCTGTATATAATGTGTGTGTCTGTCCGCTCAATTTCCACTGAGGTAACCGGACCATACTCTCCGGATTCGTCACCCCCAAATACTTGCGGTGCTCTGCCATCGAAATCTGCAACAAGCCTTCCATCATCACTCAGCTCAACAATGTTGCTTGAGTGGAAAGTGTAAAGTCCATCAAAATTCGTACCCTCTTCTAGCTTGCGCAAAATAATGAATTGACCGCGATCAAATGTCTCAACCTGCTCTGGCGTAAGTTGAGTATAGAAGATGTTGTAACTTTCTTGGACTACAGGTGGGTCTGTTGTTTCACGTACCGGAAGTTCTTCAACATCTTCTTCGATGTCATCCAAATAATCATCTTCGATATCCTCTTGATAATCATAATCAGCATAGTAATACTCATCATCATAGATATCTTCATAATCTATATCATCTTGATCATCCGCATAATATCTGTATGGAGTATAAATTAAATCTGTATCCCCGGTAGAAAAAGGCAAGAACAGCATAATAGCCGTGAGAGATAGTGCCGCAAGACCTATCCCTAGTATACCTGTTACCATTCCTCCGGTAGCCGGATTGTTTTTCTTTTTAGAAATTCTCGCTTGCATAACAGCAAGAATTCCAAGCGCAACTCCACCAAGAACAGTAAATGATGTAACTATTGATAGAATTCCGCATAGTAAAGATGTCTCTGCATTATGTCTGCAGTTTTGACAAAACGACGCATTCTCCTCTATTCTTTGTCCACAATTTTTGCATAAGTTCATTTAGTAATAACACTCCCTGAAAAATATCTGACTTCGCTGTAATTTGCATTTACATGACATACACTATCAGCAGAACAGGCGTTTGTCAATGCGGGGGAATTATGAGGATAGTGTCAAGTTTTCGTAGGATATTTTTTTAGTCGCCCAAAAGTGTTCATGTAAATAATTTGAGAAGCACTTGAGTTCCAGTTCTTTTTCCGTTGATTGGCAGTGCTCCAATAGCATCTG
>WQWL01000082.1 GCA_009785345.1 Oscillospiraceae bacterium | reverse complement strand
GCTTGAAACGATTATTGAAATGTTTAAGAAGTTTATGCTACCATATTATTGCAAATAATCTATTCACAATGCTATTAGCATATGGTAAAATAAGAAAGGTAGCACAAATTATCATGGAAAGCATAACATCACAAAAGTCTGGCAGACAGTACAAAGACACTCTATTTCGTACACTCTTTGGAGATAGCAAACATTTTCTTGAACTATATAATGCAGTTGCAGATGAACATTTTCCAGACGATACAGTCGTAACTCCACTTCCTGCAAATGAGTTACTTGTAAACTTTAACGACTTAGCTACGTGCATCGACAATCAGCTTGTCGTGTTCTACGAGCATCAAAGTACGTTTTCAAACAATATGCCTCTGCGGTTATTATCATACGCTTCTGATATATTGCATTTGTATGTGATTGACAAGGATAAACTGTTTAGAAGCGAACAAGTCAAAATACCGACACCAAAGTTTTTCGTATTGTATAATGGTATGCAAAAACTTAGCAAATACGAGCTAAAGCTATCCGATGCTTTTATCGTCCCTGATACCGCGCCATCGTTGGAGTTAACTGCAAAAATTATAGACATAAACATCAATAGCGGCACCGCAGCACTAACTAAAAGCTCAAGCTTGCAAGGATATTCACAGCTAATTGAGAAAATCCGAAGTAACCAGCAAATGGGCTTGACACGAGATATGGCAATTTCAAAAGCAATGGATTCATGTATTGATGAAGATATACTAACAGAATTTTTGATAGAACACTACATGGAGGTTAATAAAATGTTGAACTGGGAATATGATGCCGATGTGGAGAAAAGGGTTATTGCTGAAGAAGCTCGAGAACAAGGTCTGAAACAAGGCAAGAAACAAGGGCAGTTGCAAGGTGCAGAGCTGATTGCAAAACTCATTAAAAGTGGTCTGTCATTAGATGAAGCCCTAGAAAAAATCAAATCCGATGTACAATAACACACTCTCATAAGATCTGATACAGATACAATATTATCCAAAGTCGCCTACTGTATTTTTACAATGGCGGCTTTTTTGAAGTGGATGGAGATGAGTAGCGATAATGCGTGATGTTTATGCTAATATTTCCCATTCCAAACAATATCACGATAAATGTCAGGGTCTGTATCACCCTCTGTACTTACTAATAAGAAATGTGAATCCTTACCAACACCTGCTTGCTCTCGCAGATCAGCCAAATCATCATTTGTAAGCAGCTCCAAAAGAAATGCCATAGTCGAAGCACCGGACTCACCGGAAATAATTCTCTTATCTCCCCTAACAGGAGCACCGAGAACACGCATTGCCTTTGCCGCATGATGATCATCTACCGTTGCAAAGAAATCAGTCTTGTTTCTAATAATATCCCAAGAAATTGTACTCGGCTCACCACAGGATAATCCTGCCATAATTGTTTTCATATCTCCATCTACATGCACCGCTGTACCATCACCTTTTAGACCCGAACGATAATAGCAATCAGCAGCTGACGGTTCTACAATAAACTGAGTCGGTGATTTGTCTCCACACAGGTTTGATATATAACCTTGTGCAGAGCTTGCAAAACCCCCGACACCGGCTTGAAGAAGCATATGTGTCGGACTTATGTTTTTTTCGTTTAGTTGCTCATAAGCCTCCAAAGCTATAACGCCATAACCTTGCATAATCCATGCGGGAATATCTTCATAACCCTCCCATGCAGTATCTTGTACAACTACTGAGTTAGGCGTTTTCTCTGCAAGTTCTGCAATGTAACGCACAGTATCATCATAGTTTAAGTCAGAAATATACGCAGTTGCACCCTCACGTCGTATACGGTCAAGACGCACTTGTGGACAACCTTTAGCCATATATATCACAGCCTTTTGTCCCAACTCTCTCGCTGCCCATGCAACGGCATGACCATGATTTCCATCAGTAGCCGCAAATAATGTGAGTTCACCGAGTTTAGCAGTGGTTTCCGGTAAAGTCATATAATCAAGTTCCCATACAGGAATATCCAGCCTTTGAGCAATATACGATGCAAGGGCAAAAGTACACCCAAGAACCTTAAATGCATTGAGACCAAATCTGTAAGACTCGTCCTTTACATAAATTCCGCCAACACCCAGTTCATTTGATAAATTATCAAGTGAGATTAACGGAGTTTTTTCATATTGCGGAAAACCTTTGAAGAACTTACGAATGTTTTCGACAGTTTCTATATCCATAAGTGATAAATTGCTGCTACAATCTGTTTTTGGAGTAATATTTTTAACCCATTTAATCATGAAGCTCTCCTCTACTTTTGTGCTCCGTCATTCTGCGACGACCCGCAGAATGACGTTAATTTTCATGGACTATTTGACAACTTTTGTTATTAAGATTTCTTTGAAAAATTGCTATTTTATAGTCATTATACTTCTGTGTGCATAATCATAGAATAACATATTTACAAACTCATTAGCAAACAATTTTCAAAGAATTTTCCTTTCTTTCTTGACAATCACGCATAGATATGCAACAATATATTATATATATTTTTCGACTCAGAGGATAGCACGTATGACAAGATACACTTCAACAATTCATCTCCTCACAGGTGTACATCATCATGTACACCATATTGGCATGGAGATGTAGTCGAACTCTTTTCATACATCATTGTTACACACTCCATGCAGACTCGACTTGCATGGGGGTTTTTTATATCCATATATCAATGACAACTCAGAAAACATCCATTTTCCAGAATTCAAAACAGATATTAAACTTATAAAACACATAATTTAAGAATGAATAATCCAAATATAAAATAAACAGAAGGAATGGTAATAATCATTATGAGAAAAATTGAAGTTGCGCTGCCAAAAGGTCAGCGATTATTGGAAAAAGCTTATAACATATTCCGCCAAGCCGGTTATATATCGACAGAGTTAGAGCAAGAAATCAATGAGAAATCACATAAGCAATTAGAGTTTTCAAGTGATTGCGGGCGTGTTGCATTTCTTTTGGTACGCATAGCTGATATTCCGCAGTATATTGATAAAAACTGGGCTGACATGGGGGTTTCCGCATTTGATTGCTATCGTGAGTACGAATTATCAAGTGTTTCCGGCATAAATCGCTCAATGCGAGGAGACAATTTTGTTAGCGATCTACTACCAAGTTTAAACCTTTGCAGTGGTTCACGCTTCTGCGTTGCAGGTCTGCCGGAACGGCAAAGTTTTTATGAGAAATGCAAGAGGGATCACGAAAAAATAATCACAGTTGCCGCACAGCACCCTCATATTGCTGCTAAATATTTCGATAGCAAAGGAATGGCAACTGATATAGTTAGTATTACCGGTTCATCGGAAATTATGCCAAAGCACGCGGATGTTGACGCTATCTTCGACATTGTTGAGAGTGGTCGCGCACTTGCAGAAAATGGTCTAATTATATACGAGGAAGCAATGACAATTCAAACAAAGCTATTGGTAAGTCGTGCTGCATTGAAATATGATCCGCAGATATTGCCTATGATCGAGGAATTGAGGTCTGAACTAACTTAAACTTCAATGTGCTTATACTAAACACTAATAGAACAGTATTACTCCCCTATGGGTCAATGTCAACAACTTAAGAATTTCCTCAACATTCGAGGCTCAAATCATCCGGTCCGCGGGACCACCTTCTTTGCTAAAGAAGGCAAGGAGCATTCTATACTTGCCATCTTCAACAAACTCTCTTAAGCGAAAGGAATGGTCATAACTATGCAACTAAATAGAAGCTTAGACGGTCTTGCTGATAGAAAAATAGACGTTAGTGAAGACATCTCTCGCTCTGTCCGTGACATTCTTGCAGACATACGGCAGAATGGTGATGATGCTCTCCGACGCTATGCCAGAGAATTTGACGGATTTAACGAAGACTCTTTCTTGGTTACACGAAATGAAATTGATGATGCTGTTGCAAATGTAGATGATAAGTTCATGCAAATCTTAGAACGTGCTCACAATCAAATAACAGAGTTTCATACAAATCAGATTCAAGAATCATGGAGCGTATATAAAGACAACGGCGTACAAATGGGACAAATTATCAGGCCTCTGGGTCGTGTGGCTCTCTATGTTCCTGGTGGAACAGCTGCCTATCCCTCCTCGGTACTTATGAACGCCATTCCGGCTAAACTGGCTGGAGTTGATGATATTGCTATTTTCACACCGGTAAAAGCCGATGGCAAAGTGCCTGATATAATACTTGCAGCAGCAGCTTGTTGTGGAGTGAACACCATCTATAAAGTCGGCGGTGCACATGCAATCGCTGCAGCAGCGTATGGTACAGAGTCTATTCCAAAGGTAGATAAAATAGTTGGACCCGGTAATGCATATGTCGCTACAGCCAAGCGTATGGTCTATGGAGATGTAGACATTGACATGGTTGCCGGTCCGTCTGAAATATTGATCATTGCTGATGAAAGTGCAAATCCAAAGTATATTGCCGCTGACCTCATGAGTCAGGCCGAGCATGATGTCCTGTCTAGTGCCATTCTTGTAACTACTAGTGAGTTGTTAATTAACAAAGTAGAAACAGAGCTTACCAGACAAATAAAAGGTCTCAATCGAAAAGATATTATAACAGAATCTCTAGCTCGATATGGAGCTGCGATTCTTGTTGAGGATATCGATGCAGCATTTGCACTTTCAAATGACCTTGCTCCTGAGCATTTAGAGATTCTAACTACAAATCCATTAGAAATGCTTCCAAAAGTACAAAATGCCGGTTCTATTTTCTTAGGTGAACACACACCGGAAGCTCTCGGCGATTATATGAGCGGCACCAATCATGTACTGCCCACAGGGGGAACAGCAAAATTCTATTCACCACTTGGCGTGTATGACTTTGTTAAATGGAGTGCCTATAGCTACTACCCCCGAGCAGCGCTCTCAACATTGAAAGACGATGTAATTACATTTGCAAATTTGGAAGGACTAGATGCACATGCAAATAGTATAGCCGTGCGCTTTGAGGACAACATCGACTAGCCTACGAAAACTAGCGTCATTCTGCGGGTCGTCGCAGAATGACGTGTAGTGTAAAGTAATCAATGAAAAAGAATGAGACGAGAGGAGTGATTCATTTTGAAAACAAAATCCTATCTCAGTAAAATGGCGCAGCAGCTTGTTCCATATGTGCCCGGCATTCAACCGCAGGAATCAGGTTGGATAAAACTCAATACAAATGAAAACCCCTATCCGCCATCACCTATGGTCGCTGATGTATTAAAGTCAGTAGATTATTCAAAACTTCGACTCTACCCTGACAGCGATAGCACGCTCCTTATGGATAGTGTTGCAAATCACCTTGGCATCCAAGATATCCAAGCTGAAAATATCTTTGTCGGGAACGGATCAGATGAAGTGCTTGCCCTAGCCTTTGGTGCATTCTATGGCGACAAGAAAAATGTTCATATTCCGGATATCTCCTATGGCTTCTACCCGGTCTGGGCACAGTTGTCCAACGTAGGAGTGCATACACAATCACTGGACGCTGATTTTCGTATTGACCCTAGCAAATATACTGATTCATCCGGAGTAATACTCGCAAACCCTAACGCACCTACTGGCATTGCACTTACAATTGATGAAGTTGAAAAGATTGTTCAACAAAATCCAGATGGAGTCATACTTGTTGATGAAGCATACATCGACTTTTCCAAAGAACAAAGCGCTGTTTCATTAGTTCCAAAATACGACAATGTTTTGGTAGTGCGGACATTTTCAAAGTCTCACTCCTTGGCAGGTCTCCGAGTTGGCTACGCAGTTGGACAGGTGAATTTAATTGAAGGTTTGCAACGAATCAAACATTCTTTTAACTCCTACCCCTTGGACATGGTAGCCCAAATATGCGCATCTGCTTCCATCTCGGATAAAAACTATTGGGAAAGTACTCGACAGCAGATTATTCAAACCAGAGAACATACAGCAGCATCACTCAAAGATATTGGTTATGCCTCTCTCCCCTCACAGACCAATTTCCTTTTAGTTCATGTACCGGAAGCAATAAAACTCTATGAGTTTTTATTATCCAACAAAATATTAGTACGATATTGGAATAAACCGAGACTTACGGACTTTCTCCGTGTTACAATCGGTACATATGAAGAAATGGAGGCGTTTTTACAATGCGTAAAGCAATATTAGAACGAACTACTAAAGAAACAAATATTCATATCAACCTCAATTTGGATAGAGCTGAGGATTGCAACATTGATACAGGCATTGGTTTTTTCGACCATATGCTCACCCTATTCAGTTTTCGTGCAGGAGTTGCACTCGATGTCAATTGTGATGGAGATTTACACATCGATGGTCACCACACAGTCGAGGATGTCGGCATTGCCATTGGACAAGCCATAAAAAAAGCTCTTGGCGATAAAAGAGGCATTGCTCGTTATGGGGCAGCATCACTACCTATGGACGAGGCTCTGGTTAATTGTGTGCTGGATATATCTAATAGAGGATTCTTAGTATTCAATGCTGAACTCCCTGCTCAGAAAGTTGGAGATTTTGAAACTGAGATGACAGAAGAATTCTTTCGTGCACTAGCACTAGAAGCAGGAATTACACTTCATATCAACTTAGCATATGGTAAAAATACCCATCATATTATAGAAGCCATTTTCAAGGCATTTGGTGTTGCCTTTGGTCAAGCCATTGCTCTTACAGAAAGCAATAATATCCCTTCAACTAAGGGGGTACTATAAGTGAACATCATTCCGGCAATTGACTTACAAAACGGTGAAGCTGTACGTTTATATCAAGGAGATTATTCACAAAAAACAGTATACAGCCGAGACCCAGTAAAATTAGCATGTGAGTTTGCAAACATGGGTGCAAAATATCTTCACATTGTTGATCTAGATGGTGCACGCGATGGCAACACGGCAAACCTCGACACAATCCGTCGCATTCGAGCTGCTGTGGACACCCCCATTCAAGTAGGCGGCGGCATCCGTTCGTCGGAGACTGTAGCTATGTATCTTGATGAAATAGGCATTAATCGAGTTATACTTGGCACAATCGCTGTGAAAAATCCTGATTTTGTTCGTGATATGATTACCCGTCACGGTCCGGAAAAAATAGTGGTGGGTGTGGATGTACGAGATCGTAAAGTCGCTGTATCCGGATGGCTACAAGACAGCGGCGAAAATTACTTAGTATTTATTGAAGCTCTAAGAAAAATCGGTGTAAAAACCATCGTTGCAACTGATATTGGACGAGATGGTACTCTTACATCACCAAATTGGGAAATGTATGAGCAAATACAAGGCATTGACGTAATTGTATCCGGTGGAGTTAGCTGTGACACAGATATCCGTCGGGCTTCAAAATACGCCGGCGTTATTGTAGGAAAAGCATTCTATGAGGGGCGTGTAGATTTATCTAAGCTGCTCGGTAAGCGCATTATTCCCTGCTTGGATACTGTGAATGGTCGAGTGGTAAAGGGTGTTAATTTCGTAAGCTTAAGCGATATTGGTGATCCTATCGAGATTGCCAAACAATATGAAAACCAGGGTGCAGATGAAATTGTGATCCTTGATATTACCGCTACTAACGAAGAGCGTAAAACCACCTATGACCTATTGCGTCGAGCTGCTGCTGAGCTTACAATACCGGTAACTCTTGGCGGCGGCATTCGTACAGTCGATGATATCGCAAAAGCCATAGAATGCGGAGCTGCCAAAGTATCTATTAATTCTGCTGCGGTACAAAATCCATCTCTTATCAAAGATGCAAGCAATGCCTTTGGTAGTGAACGAATCGTTGTTGCAATTGATGGTAAAGGTCGTGAGGTCATGGTTGCCGGTGGCACGAAGGGTACAGGCAAGGATATTGTAGATTGGTCAAAAGAATGTGAAGCTTTAGGTGCCGGAGAAATTCTGTTTACTTCTATGAGTGGTGATGGTACTCAATCTGGTTATGACATTCTACATACAAAAGCTATCTGCGATGCTGTCTCAATTCCTGTAATCGCTAGTGGCGGTTGTGGTTCTATACAAGACATCATCGATATATTTCGAAAAACCAATTGCGATGCAGCATTAGTTGCCAGTCTTTTCCATTATGGTAAAGCTACTATTGGTGATGTAAAAGCTGTTCTAAAAAAGGAGGGGTTCCCATGCGTATTGAAGGATTAATTCCAGCCATTGTGCAGGATTTTAATACAGGTCGTGTATTGATGCTTGCATATGTTAATCAAGATAGTTATGATTTTATGCAAGAACGTGGCGAAACTTGCTTTTGGTCTCGCAGCCGCAATGAACTTTGGCACAAAGGTGCCACTTCTGGTAATATACAAAAAATTCGTGCTATGAGCTTTGATTGTGATGATGATGCATTACTGATTCAGGTAGAGCAAACCGGTAAAGGTGCTTGCCATACTGGCAGTATGAGTTGTTTCGGTGAAGAGTCCGGTGCTTTTTATGTTTTAAATCAAATCTGTGAACGAATCGAAGAGCGAAAAGCAAGTCCTCAAGAGAAATCATACACCAATTATCTACTTGAACAAGGCGTGGATAAAATATGTAAAAAAATCGGCGAAGAAGCCACAGAAACCATCATCGCCGCTAAGAATGGAGACTCAACTCCATTAATTGGTGAACTTTCTGATCTTGCATATCACTTGTTAGTGCTAATGTCTGTGCAAGGAGTATCCACAGAAGACGTACAGAATGAGTTGGCTGAGCGACACCAAGTGCAGAGTAATTTAAAAACGCCGAAGAAGATATAGTAAAGTTCAATGCATGTCTCACGGGATTGCGGCTTGGAGACCGCAATGACGGAGCAAGCGTGATTTGTACATTTGAAAGCCCCTTGAGTTAAGATTTTAGAACTTAGCTCAAGGGGCCTTTTTATATTTAGTGCCAAAAAGATAAATTATATTCGACTTATGTTTTCAAGGTCATCTTCGTGGTCTGTCTCATCATCGTCTTCATCGCGATTTTTTCTTTTTTTCCGTACGGTTATTATTGCGATGACTTCAATGATTGCAAGTATAATATGAATAATTGTCCACTTATCTATATATATCATTGGAAGTCTCATATCTTGTGTGAGAATGAAGAGGATAATTGCGAGAATAGCGAGAATATACATTGCAATGAAACTTATCTTTCTGACACGCTTTTTGCATTCTTCGTCTTCTTCGTTTTCTTTGTTTTGATTTAACTCATCTATTTGATTAGTTTCAATAGCAAGTTTTTTGTTTTCTGCATTATTTAATGTTTCATCATCTTTATCTTCTTTGCGTTTTTGTTTGAGTATTATATATATTGTTGTTGCAATGGCTGCCAATGCTCCAAGTATACTGAGAATTAAATTGAGTAGTGCCCAAGAAGCTCTCCTTGTACCTTGAGTAGATACTGTTGGCGGTTGTTTATCTTCAACGAGAGTAAGGTTAGCGTTATCATCTGTATCGTCCTGCGGAATGTCGGCTTCATCAATTATATTTTCTCCCGGAAAGTCGGGCGGATCAATTGTTGCTTCTTCTTCAGGAATTGTGGTCTCCGGTGTATATGGTGGATCTGTTGGTGTTACTGTAACGGGAGGTTTTGTTGTTGGTGGTGTTATTGTTGGTGGTGTTATTGTTGGTGGCGGTGTTGGTGTCGGCGGTGTTACTGTTGGTGGTGTTGGTGTTGGAGGCGGAGGTGTTGGTGTTATCGGTTCATTATATCGATGAGCAAATGATAGCTCCCCTACCTTAAATCCGGTTTTTTCATTGTATGCAACTGTAATTACATCCCAATTCGTAGAAATATGCACCTCTATTATGTACACTTTATAATCAACAGTATAGTTTACAAGATTTTCTGTTGTGCATGACATTTGATATATGAAAATTCCAGGTTTTGTGAATGTAATCGTTCCAATTTCTTTAATATCATTTCCAACGATTGTGAAATTAAAACCATTCGTTGTGCTGCCAGCAGGCATTGGTGCATCACTTGTCTTTGCTTCAAGCTTATATGCAAACACATCACTTGGTGGTATGCCATTAATTATCACAAACTCCTGTTGCACCACTAGCTCAACATCATGTTGTCCGGATGCATATGCTGTTGCATTAAGTAGCGCACCAAGCAGGCAAATCAAGAGCAACCCGACTACAACCATATTTATTTTTCTATTATTTCTTATAGTCCAACTCATGGTCTATTACCCTTTCTTCCTTTTTATGCAGATTAAGATTATTGCTAACACAATCAGAATGAATACTATAATCCCAACACTAATCCTTACCCATTGACCGGATAATCCGTCTATTCCCGGTATCTCAACTATGAAATTCGATGTTTCTGTCCAAAATGGATCATTTTGTATATCGTCTGTGATTTTGCCAATTAGTATGTCTCGCCCATTTGTAGCATTTGATGTACATGTTGCAAATAATACGATTCTGTCGTTTGTGGTTACTGATACATCGCTCCGAACATGTACTGCCATATCTAATAGCATTTCCAGGTATGCTTGTTGTTCTTCTTGCTCTGTGATTCTTGCTCGAAATATATCCGTGTCATATGCATCTGCATTAACGAATGCGAAGAAATCCAAGCCATGTTCTTTTCCTTCGAAATATAACATCCCATGCTCATGTGCATCAAAGTAATCTCTGTCAGAAAACAACCCTATTTCTCCGAACATAACATTGTTCTCCATGTGATGCCCATAAACAATGCTACTAAAATCTGTAAAGTTTGGACTGCTGCGAGCGTCAAGAAATATTGCACCAGACAGAGCGTGCCCGCCTTTTGCGTCTGTATTTACATACCGGATATTATCTTGACCTTGCACAACAGGATAATCAATGTTTGTTCCAAAAATCGTCAACCAGCCAAAAACATCAGAATTGATTAGTTGTAAGTCAGCAAATGAGTCTGCTTCACCCTCAGCTGTCGGACGATATGTTGCGTAGTTGGCTGAACTTGCTGCTGAAAATACTTGTCCGGAGTCCCATATGGAATAGCTACCAAATGCAATCAACAATATTATGGCTATCAATACGCACAGGTTTATTAGGAAGTTTACAACACACACTGATCTTTTTACTACCACTTTTGTATTCATATGAGACTCCTTTCAGTTAGTACTTATACTCGCGAGTATAGCTATACATTAATTACTATGGCGATGGATTCTTGATATGCCCATCAAGTGATTTAGACGTGTTTTCTTTGTTTACGAACTTTCGCAACAACGAATGTCACAAAAGCACCTATTGCTAAAAATATCAGGACAACAAATGGCAAGTCATTAATTGCTAGACCCATTGGCGCTGTGAAGGGGCGGTCATTTGTAAAGGCTGCACTATTATCCGGTTCGCCAACAAACTGGGATCCAGTTGTAGGCATACCAAGTATCTCAATTGAACTACTGTTAGTCATTACTTTAATATTTGTTGTATATCCATCAACTTCTGTTTCTGTTACAGTGTAATTCGTGCCAACAGGTGTGTCCACGAACACTAATTTTTGCCCATGTCTTAAGTTAAACTCAGTCGAACCATTTGCAGCAATTTCTAGATATGGCATGTTGTTGAATGTTCCTTGTTTACCGGAGCCTACATTTTCATCAATGTTCAAAACTACTTCATCATTGTCTACAATGAATGCTCTATAGAACTCCGGAATTAGATCACTCGGCACAAGATTTGGAACTGTAACTGAAATGTTAAAGTTGAAGAATACATCTTTTCTTCCGGATTCACCGGTTACAGTTTTGCTTATAAATAGTGTAGATTCATTTTCAGGATCAGGCTCTTCAGGGTCTTTTGGTCCATTAGTACGTACAAAGTCATTTGTGAACTCAAGTGTAGTTGCTTTTACACTTTTATCAAAAACTACATCACCGTTTTCATCTTTAATTCCTTTGATCATATAGATATGTGCTATTGATGATCCGGAAGGGCTGCTATCATTTCTTACAAGGACTTGAATACGGTAAACATAATTTGAGTAAACTAATATTTGGTTTGGATCATTATCAATTGTTGGGTTTGTGGGCGATCTTTCCCAAATATCAAATATAAATTCACCAGCGTGTGGAAATGTTACACCTGCAAAAATGTTTGCGATACTTTTTGTTTCAGTTCTAATCCCCGCACTCGGTACCTGTGTTCCGGTTTCTGTTGTATAATCGATCGTAAAACTGCCAAGATTAGGTGGATTTGTAAATTTTGAGGAATCTGTAATGCCATCAACACTCACAAGCTCTGTATCGAATATAAATTCCACACCCGGAACAAGTGTTCCTTGAGGCATTCTAAAGTTTTTGGTAAGTGGTAGTATTCCAGTATCATTCATCGGCATTATGTTTGCTGTGTCGTTGTCGTCTCCACCATCATATGCCAGAGCAACAGCAAAGCTACTAAAGCTAACAAGTACAACGAGTAAGGTTGCTACTAAAATTTTTGATTTCTTTAACATGGTATTTTCTCCTTAATTAATATTATCGTTTTATTTTTCATTTATTTAAACACGAATTTTCACGCGTTTGTCTTAAAAATTTCTTCGTCTGATTATTGTAATCACACTTCCCAATGTATCTTCTACATCTATAGCACCGAATATACGACTATCCGTTGCTCCTTCTCTTGCATCCCCAAGCACAAACACTTGACCTGCACCTACGATAAGC
Source organism: Oscillospiraceae bacterium (assembly GCA_009785345.1). Classification (GTDB taxonomy): domain Bacteria; phylum Bacillota; class Clostridia; order Oscillospirales; family Oscillospiraceae; genus WRMH01. The sequence goes on along the minus strand of WQWL01000082.1, from coordinate 846 downwards.
GGAAATGAAATGCTGTTTTCATAACTCCATGTTTCTTGATAGATTTCCGACTCTTGTTGAATTGATCCGTTTACAACTAAGTTGCCTTCTTCAATATCAACAGTATCTCCTTCTTTTGCTACGACTCGCTGCACATATCGTTCGCCTTGAAAATCTAGTAGCAACATATCTCCAATTGTATAATTCTTGTTTAATCTGTAAAACAGGGTTAAGTCTCCGGTTTTTACCATTGGTGACATATTGGGTTCTGTTACACGATGAAAGCCGTAAAGAAATGTGAATATAATTGTAAATGTAATTACGATTACTAAGATTTTAGCTCCCAATCCACCCAGCTCTTTCCAGATAGATGGTGCTGCTTGCTGATTTTGAGAAACCGATTGATTCACTGATTCTGATTGCTCTTCAGTTGAGGTCTGATTATTCAATTTGCAATGTGCGCTTATCATTTTGTCTGTTTCAGCTCTTCTCATAACTCGCTCTCCCGTTGTCACAATCTCGTTTCATCTCTTTTCTTATGCCTAAATTATAGAACTTTTTAACCTCTGTCACTACACCCAAAAAGGTGTTTTTTGCATATAAAATATTATTTTAAGCTAATACAAAACACTAATAAAGTCGAATAATTTTTTCGAAAATCTTATCTACTGTTCTATCTGTGCTCATACTGATCAGCAATAGAAAACGTTGATATACTAGTGGTCTGTGTCACCCAAAAGTTGTATATTTCCGTGTATATTTTCACAATACTGCGTTGTTCGTCAGTTAAATACCGATGGGTATTCGCCCTCCTCACGCCTTGTCTTGTAAAAATATACACAAAAATATCACACAACTTTTAGATGG
>WQWL01000081.1 GCA_009785345.1 Oscillospiraceae bacterium | reverse complement strand
TAGCTCCCTCCCCGAGGGAGCTGTCAGCGAAGCTGACTGAGGGAGTCATAGTTAATCCTACCCCTCCATACCGTACCAACAAATCTGCTCGACTGTTTCAATTCCTAATAGTTAAGGTCAAATTATAGTAAACCCAAAGTATTGGAAAAAAGTTTCATGTTTCAATTCCTAATAGTTAAGGTCAAATGCAAGTGCCCGCTTCAATTCCAGCGATAAGCTGCTGTTTCAATTCCTAATAGTTAAGGTCAAATATGTGTGGTGTCCGCACTGCGAAAAGCACAAAGTATAAGTTTCAATTCCTAATAGTTAAGGTCAAATGCCATTGCTGCCTTTGAGAATGGACTTTAAAAGAGTTTCAATTCCTAATAGTTAAGGTCAAATACAATTGAGGGAATTAATTTCAAAGACCGCTTTGAAGAGTTTCAATTCCTCATAGTTAAGGTCAAATACCATAGCTTTTACGGATGGCCGAGAATTGTAGGTGGGTTTCAATTCCTCATAGTTAAGGTCAAATATTCAGATTGGCGAATGGACAGATATTCCGGACGGCTGGTTTCAATTCCTAATAGTTAAGGTCAAATAAATTATATGGAGGTATTGAAAATGTACGAAACTAGTTTCAATTCCTAATAGTTAAGGTCAAATGCCTGAAACATCAGGCTCGTTTTTTTTATTATACACATTTTTGAGCAAAAAACAACGGATTAAGACAAAAAAGTCCGTCAGTGTCAAAAACACATCAAAGCCAAACCGTCTGTACCGCAAGGCCTTTACACAAAAGGGCAAATATAATTTCAAAATCAACCACATTGACGGACTTTTTACCGCCCAAAAGCCTAATTTTGGCACAAATCAGGACATTTTAAGGCAATTTGTTGCATCAACTACACCTCGAAACCCTTGCCGCATAAGGACAAAACGATTGACGGACTTTTTTGACACAAGCACTAAAATCTACACCACTTTCACAATTTGACATACAGACGGTATGTATGTTATTCTGCCAAAGACTTTAGATGTGAATTATCAAGTATCACATGCAGAAACGAGAGGATGTTTTAAGCTGCCGATAAAAACCGATGGGAGTTCGACTCCCGGCAGCTTAACATGATCGCAGTATTTATCTCGTTTTGATGACAGAAAAATTATAGTGAAGAAGTGTGCATATGAAAAGGGAAGAAGCTACATACAAAACAACAAATTTATTAGTAAAAATAGCAAGAAGCCATTTTACCAAAGATGGCTACCATAATGTGTCACTCGAAACGATTGCAGAAGAGGGCGAGGTCACACGCGGCGCAGTGTATCACCATTTCAAAAGCAAGAAGGGCCTATTTATTGCAGTGCTGGAAAGTGTGCAGAAAGATGTTGCCGCACAAATCAAAAAAGAGGCATCGCAACATGATGACCCTTGGCAGCAGTTGATTCTGGGATGTTTGGGGTTTGTAAAGGGTGCAAATGCAGAAAAGAACAGAAGAATCTTATTAGTAGATGCTCCTGTGATACTGGGTTGGGACGCTTGGCGAAAAGCGGATTTAGGGAGTTCGGTGAGCGTTTTGAAAGCGCATATTGATGTGTTAGAAACGCAAGGTTATTTGCAAGATGATGTCGATGCGCAATTGATGACCTTTTCTATTTCCGGCGCATTAAATGAACTTGCTCTGATCTATTCGGCAAGTGGTAAATCGGGAGAGGAAGACCCATTTGTGTGCACCATATCACGGTTGGTTAGCGGTTTTAGGCGATAAGATAAAATATACTTGGATAGGAATATCAAGAAAGGGTGTGTTTTTCGTGGCTGAACTATCTTCGATGCGAAATATTGGAAAAGAGCTGGAGCGGAAACTTAAGGGAATTGGCATTGATTCGGCAGAAGCGTTGATTGCGGCAGGAAGTAAAGATGCGTTCTTTCGCTTGAAGCTACTTCACCCGAATGTCTGCTTGGTTCATTTGCAGGTGCTTCAAGGAGCGATTGACGATGTTGCATACAACCAACTTTCTGATGAAGTCAAGCGTGATTTGAAGAACTTTAGTGATGGATTGAAGTGAGGTGTTGATAGTTCGTTATTAAAAGATGTATTGCCATTACCAAAAGGTTTCCAAAACAAGAAAGTTGAAGTTATAGTGTTACTTCAAGCAGATGCAAAAACTTTGCCGGTGTCATCAGGTTTAAACATGACGACTCTTATGAAAGGCTCGATAACAGAGTCATTGATAGGCATAATTCCAAAGACTGACCCCGAAGCTGATAAAAGTAAATGAATAATAAAGAAAAACTTTAGAACAAAATGGGAGCGTACTTCTACTTGCATAGTGGATGCGCTCCCATTTTCGTTAGTGGCGTGAGAGGGCGATTGCTCAATTAATGAGTGGTCATTCCTATTTAATCTGGGCGAATGATGGTAATCATGTGTTGTATATTTTGGCGAAATTTATCGATTGATGCCATGTTCAAAGTGTAAACATTCGCCAATATTGTCTTGATTTTGCATGAATTAGTGCATATAATGTCAGAAAGCAGAAATGAACAAATTGCGAAATCTTACCAATGAGATGAGGTGGTGTTGTGAGCGAACCCAAGTATGACCTCCTAGTTGGAGGCGGATATTCGATCAAAGAATACTATATGGAAAGCGGAAATCCCAGACAGATGCGCGGTGCGAGCCATCTTCTGGATAAAAGTGCAGCCGATGTTAAAGCTCTCTTGATGGACGAAAATAAGTTCGGTGTTAAAGAAGCGCAAATCATAGTGAGTGGTGCGACTTTGTATGCCCAAATACCAAAAGGTAGCGGCATTGAGGCAGTAAAGCAAGCGGAGGAGAAATTCCACGACAATTGCCGCACTGCAAATGCAGCGTTTGTCGCCGTTGCATATGACGAAGATGATTATATTGCTTCAAAAAGACATGCTCTGGCTGAATATGAAATTCGAAGAGCAGAGAAATTTATATCGTGGAAACTTCAAAATTTGCCGGACAAGATGCTTGAAAACGAGCGAGACAACACGTCTGATAACAAATTTGGTTATCGCCGTATGACCGATGAGGATTATAAAAAAAACAAGACGCCAAAACGCTGCCCACGATGTAGATTGCGTGACCCTATTTATCATGTTACAAGTAAGAATGGAGAACAGCAATATTTGTGTACGCCTTGCGCAAAGCGCGAGAAAATGAGCGGAGAGCGAAAGTATTATTTGCGAAAGAAGTGTGGTGATAGCAACAAGTTTAATTATGATTATGATATCAACACCATGTCAGACCTTGCAGAAGACGGTCGTGTTGCCTTATTGTACGCAGATGTAAATAACCTTGGTGGGCAAGAACCTCAACTCTCATTCTGTGCTGATAAAGACTATCACGCTAGGGTTGAAACTGCTGTTAAAGATGCTGTACACACTGCAATTGAACAAGCAATGGAGCGCAAAGGGTTGAAGAAAAATGGCCAATTAATCTCTAAGTTTGAAATCATTGCGCTAAGCGGAGATGATGTGTGCCTGTTGCTTCCGGGCGATGTTGCCTTGCTCGCAGCGAAGACAATAGTGGATGAATTCGACCAAAATGTTGCAAAAAACAAACTCGACTTAACAATTTCGGTAGCAGCATGTGTAGCTAACGACACTACCGCTATAGCCTATATGCACAGCATTGTTGAAAAGGCGCTTAAAGCCGCAAAAACATGTGCTCGCGAAGAGGGCCAGAGCGTAGTTAATTTGTCATTTTTTGAGCAACCAAGTGATTTGTTTCCGATGACTACAACGGAACTGGCGAAGTTTGTAGATTTGATGGGTGAATCTTCAAGCACTTCCTCATCATCGCTTCACAATATCTCTACCGCTTGCCACGCGCTGCTTGAGGAAGAATTTGAACTCTTTTTTAATTACCATCTATCACGAGAGATTAACTCAAATAGCCAGTCGATTTTGAAGTGCATACACAAGGAATATGCCGGGAAAAAGCCATGGCCGGATGTTGTTGCTTGGAGTAGTCAAAAACTTGGCAAGGGGGGTGAAACGCGATGACGCCGATTAAGCGCAAAGTTATTATCAAGCTTCTTACGCCAGTGCATATTGGCGGCGAGCCGGGAGAGGACGTAAATATATCGTATATTTTGCGAGACGCAGATGGAAAAGCATACTATCCCGGTACTGCTTTTAAGGGCAAGGTTCGCCATTATGCACGACAACTGCAAAAGGATGAATGCAAGCTCACGGATAATGCGGATAATTGTGAATGCACAGTGTGTAAGTTATTTGGCGGAGAGGGCAATTTTCGTGGCAGTTTGATTTTTAGCAATTTTCGTGCGGTTGGAGCACAATCCACTGATTTACGCGTGGGGAATTCTATAGACCGTTTTCGGAGAGTTGCTGAAGATGGAGCGCTGTTTACGACAGAATCCGCTGCTATCTGCGAGTTGGTTGGGTATGTTACCGGAGATGCAGACGATTGCGGTTTGAAGCTCCTTGAAAACAGTATCAAACTCATTTCGCAAATCGGCGGAAATAGCAGTCGTGGATTAGGTTGGATTGATGGTGAAATAATTGTCGAAGACGATTTAGGCAAATCTGATGAGTCAGCAGATGTACAGCAGAACAGCGACTCCGACTCTGATAGCGCCCTTGTTACACATGTCCGTGTGACAATAGCACCAAAGTCGCCCATGCTTATTGGTGCACACACCACCCAGTCGAATTTCCGGGATACACAATTTATCATTCCGGGTTCTGTTGTGCGAGCGGCACTGGCTAAATCTATTTGTGAAAATGACGAAACGGCAACGCCAAAGGACAAAGACGGTCGTATCAGGTGGGTGGCTCCGATAGATGGAGAAACACATTTCCCAATTTTGCGGGAAGAATTCAGTAATTTGAAGTTTAGTGTGCTGCACTCTCAACTTCAATCCGAGCCGCACCCTATTACAATGCGAAAGTGTAAGTTTCATAAGAATCATAAAAGAGTGGATGTACTATCCACTTTGTTGAGCGAGGCTTGGAAAAATGGAAGCGTCCAGGAATTATGTGCTGAAAATGGGTGCAAGGGTCGGCTTGAAAAGGTTTCAGCTTATGAAGATGTTGAAGATAATATGCCAACCATTACATCAACGCATTCTGAGATAGATAAGTGGCGAGGTGCATCAAGAGATGAGCGACTGTATACAGTGAAAGCGATTGCACCAGATACCGCCGAAAATCCAGTCGTTTTTTGCGGCGCAATAAGTGGGAACATGGACATGAAAGAACTCGCTCACTTGCAAAAATTCCCACTGTATGTTGGTGCTATGCTTACCTCCGGATTCGGTGAATGTGAGGTTAAGTTTGAAGCGATTTCGGACACAACGATTAACGATGTCTCAGTTCAAAAAAGTGAACTGAGAGACAGAATAGATAAGTTCAATGCGCTTATTGGTGACAGCAATGAGACTTTTGTGCCGATTACACTAATGAGTGATGCAATTGTTGATTTGGAAGAACCCAGTGATGGAGATTACACAAAGGCTTACGAAAGTATTGTAAAACCTTTTAAGCTAGAGCGTGTGATAACAAAAGCTCGGATATGGCGCGGTTTCGATACAAGTCAATCGCACAATTTTGAAAAATCAATTAAGTTCTTGCTGCAAGCCGGAAGCGTGTTTGTCGTCCGTGTGTATGCTCTTGATGATGAGGTTTTGGAAGCTTTGCTGGAGTTTGAGCGCAACGGACTCAAACAAGCACAAGAACCGCATAACGGCTATGGTGCAGTGCGTATTGCACATAGAAATCATATAGATAAAGCTCTAACTTTGGAAAGGGGACAATCGCAATGAATGAAATTGAATTAACAAAGGCAATCGACAATTTTGCTCCGAAGATAATTGAAAAAGTAAACAACTTTGTTAAAGCGTTCGAGAAAGACATAAAAAATAATGGGAAAAGACAATTCATAGAATTGGTGGAAGCAGCAGCACATGCTTGCTGTGTTGACGAGTTCAAATTGTACATAGCATACAAAGGCTCAAAGAGTGGCACCGAAAAATTATGGACGAGGGCTGTTGTAAATCTATTTAACAAAACGATTGACGATCTGTGCAAAGATATAGCAGACCAGATTAAGAAAGACAACGAATTGGTTCGCCTTGCCGTGATTCAACGTTTTTGCGGCTACCTTATGTGGCGCACAAGTGCGATAATTGGAGGATAAACAATGACATTTGAGAAATTTCACAACCGTGTGGTCATCAAGGCACAGCTCGTTGCAATGACGCCAATATTTGTCGGTGCTAGAGAAGATTCTTTCAAACCGGGTACGGTTAAGGGTTCGTGTGTCAAAGATGCATATGGTAGACCATATATTCCCGGATCATCGCTAAAAGGTTCGTTACGTGCGTTTCTTTCGTCTTTGCCGGATGAATTGATTAACGGCAACGGAAATGATAAGTCGGTTAACAGTGCTATAGAAGGAAAATTGGCTAAAAGCAAAGTTGAAGAAAAATTCGGAAAAAAAGAAGATCGTGAAAAAGCGGTGATTGAAGCAAAAGCTCGTAACCAAGAAGCGTATAGCGCGAAAGAGGATGGTGAAATTCTCGCTGAACTTATTGTTGCCGATTCAACTATTGTAGAGAGATTGTTCGGTTCAAAAGTGATGGCCGGCAAAGTCAAAATAGCAGACGCGACACTGGTTGATGATGCGACTTCCACGGAGGTACGCAATGGTGTAGCCATTGATCGAGATACACGCACGGCACGTGATAGTGCATTATTTGATACGGAGGTTGTGCCAACAGGGACACTTTTTCACTTTAATGTATCGGCAGAAAACTTGAAGCCTGATGAAGCTGAATTATTTGGCAAGCTTATGGAGTATTTTGCAGATGGTAATATAACGATAGGTGGCAGAATCCGTGCCGGATTGGGGGCTGTTGGGCTGGTCGATGTACGTGTGACGACTTATAAAACTGGAGATAGCGGCTTTCCGACAAAAGAGACAAAAAACTGTGGTAATCATGAAATAGTGGAGGTGATTAAAAATGTTTGCAAAGCTGACTAATGAAGCCATATTAACTTTTAACTTGAAAAATGAAGGCCCATTGCTGATAAACAGTGGTGCGGCAGCGAAGATTCACCCACGTCCCGATATGAGTTTTGTACGTACTGTTCACAATGGTGAAGAAACTGTTTATTTACCCGGTAGCAGTATAAAAGGCGTTTTTCGTTCGCGTTACGAGCAAGTAATGAAAGCGTTGGGGAAAAAAGCGTGCAATCCACTTGATCCCAAAGAAAAGGATTCCTGCAACAGCCGGGAAGAGAGAACTGCAAATAAATCTCGTGATGGTGAACAGCGTTATATCAAATCATGTGAAGCTTGCAAGCTCTTTGGCAGCTTATCGCTTGGAGGACGGCTTTCCTTTGGTGATGCATATCCGGTTGGTGAATGGAAGATGGGGATGCGTCACGGTGTGGGCATAGACCGTATAACCGGAGCGTCTTTTCCCGGCGCTCTGTTTGACATTGAAACGCTTGAAAATGGAACTTTTGCTGTGACATGTAAAATAACGAATTTTAAGCTCTATCAGTTGCGTGCAGTCCTTTGGGTATTGGAAGATATTCATGAGGGGCTTGTGACTTTTGGGATGGGTGGAAGCCGCGGCAATGGGCAAATGCGAATTGCCAATGATGCTGATGTGGAATTAGTATATCGGAAATATACAGATGAAGCACCATCTTTAGAGGGCGAGAAAAAAGATGCTCTATTTGGCAGCCAGGTAAATATATCCGGATTGAAAAGCATTCTTGAGGCACTGAATATCAACAACAAAAAAGCGCTGCTTGATGCGATTGAAAGCGAGGTGAAGAGTTAGGTGGAAACTTCATATTCAGGTAAACCATACTTTTTTGTTCCAATGGTCAGTAGAGCTGATCGCCGCCGAGCGCTAAATAGACAGAACTTACTTGCTGCTGATACATTCGTAGGCAAGCTTAACGTTAAAATCGAATGTATGACCCCATTGCATTTTGGTTCCGGACAGTTGATGTTTGATGAATCAGCTAAGCGCTTTGCCCAAGCCTTGTTGAGAGAAGATGGTCATATATCTTTGTCGGGATCATCGTTTAAAGGGATGCTTCGTGCAGTATTTGAAGCAGTAAGTGAAAGTTGTGTGCTCAATGCACCACGCGCTTTGCCTATTAAGGTGGAGGGGCTGAGTCCGTGCACATCCAATTCGGGTTTGTGTCCCGCATGTTCGGTTTTTGGACGCCTTTCTCATAAAGGAAAGCTAACACTCAGCTCGTTTTATACGGATGCAAAGCCCACCATAATGAGTCTTCCGAGACTTGAGCAACCTTTTAGAACCTACCCTCGTCCACGTGGAGGCGAACGAAACCCATTCACAGGTAATGAGCGGCTTTATTATGGGAAATTTCGCGATGTACGTGGAATAGCTGTAGCGAAAATGTCAAAAGTGGACTTTTTCGAGAAAAAGAAGCAGGAACCACGAAGCGGCGGTAGTTTCTACGGGCGCAAGTTCTATAAGCATTCTAATAACTGGGATGAGCTATCAAGGCAGTCAGGCAAGGGGCTTTATGAATGTCTACAGAAAGGCACTGTACTTACCGGAAAAATTGCTTATCAAGGTTTGATGAAAGATGAACTTGGTGCATTGTTGTTTGCCTTGGGTCTTGGTTGGGATAAGCCAATATTCCACAAGCTGGGCTATGCAAAGCCTGCATATTTGGGAAGTGTACAGCTAACTGTAGAATCTGAACTTTTGCCACGGTATGAAGATGCACCGATTGATGCAAAAAAAATAGCGGCTCGTTATTATGATGAAAATAAGTCTTCTATCGAAGCCGCAGTTTGTGCGCTTGCTCAAGAGTGGTCGGAAATTGGGGATAGCAAATGGGTCATGCAAGATGGCAAATATGGTTATTAGCGAGGTGTCAATATGAACAATCGCAAGGAAATGATTGATTTTGCGATGGCGCAAATGGCGGGATTTACGCTAGAGGGTTCAAGCGATGGTGATAATCGTTCAGTTTTTGGTTTAATAAAAACACTGATAGAATCGGTAACAGACGATACACTGGAAGCATATCGTAAGCCGTTGCAATATGTGCTTAATATTAAAGTTCGTGATCCCAGAGATCGGTTCATGGGAAGTAAGTTGGCGTTGTTGCAGCAAACCGTTCGCGCTTTGTTTGGTTTCGATGATCTTCTTTCTGATAAGTTCTTTACAGAATGTGACCACACGGAATTGCGTAATTTCCTGTTCAGTTATTTGGAAACATGCCGTAGAATTTTCATTACTCGCTATGTTCCGACTGCGCCGGTTGCGGTGAACACTGTAACGTGTACGGAGCCTGTATTTGAAACTGACTATGGCACAACAACTTCGCAAGTGGGCAGAAAACAATGAGGGGGAGGCGTGGTAATGTGTATTTTGAAAATTTTCAACGTTATTTGCTTAAAGAAAACATGTGGTGCGGTGGAGATGAGTTTGAAGATTACTTAAAAGCTGTATTTGGATTGAGGTGCATAGGCATCCGTCCGACTTACTCAAATCCACGGATAAAATCACAACAAGGTTTATTTATGCTGTTTGGGATTGGATATGACCTTAGCAATCCAACGTATGATAAATATTTCCCGATTAATCAACCGCCTGCATTTGACAAAACAAATGAAATAGCTAAAGTTATAATCCCTAAAGAGTCAAAAGACAAAATTCTAAATCAGTTGAAAAGAATCGGATTTGATAAATCTCGTATTTTTCCTGAATTGGAGAATGTCGCTGATTACCTTAAAAATGATCTACCTAAAATTAAATCGGGGGTGCAAAAATGAAACGCAAGATAACGAAACCCAAGATGACGAGGCTTGAAAAAATTGCAATGATATTCATCATTGTGTGTTTGGTTATTGTAATATTGGGTGTGTGTGGATACATAAGGCTTGATTCTCGAATTCGTTTGCTTGAAGGCTCGAGTGCACCGCAGCATCCTTCCAATTTGCAAATTTACATAGACTTTCTGAGAGATCAAATCCAAATTTTGATTTGGATTCTTGGTGTAATCGTTACAGGTGCCGGGGCTATTTTTGCGTTTTTGGGAATTTCAACACGCAAAGCCGTTGATGAAAAATATGATTTGAAATACAACGAACTGATAGCCGAAAGGGGTGCAAAAATTTTCCAAAAGCAAGTGGTTTTTTTGTATCAAAAAAGAGGTGAGAATGAGATTCTCATCAACTTTCATGACGAAATGCGTGAGCGTGGATACAATACCAAATTGAAAAAAGCTTCCATTCTTGAAGGCTTCTGCCATGCTGATGTCAACAACCGCAAAGGTGTCAAAGCCCTACTTCAGGAAGCTTCAGTAATTGTGTATCATGTAAATGGCGCATCCGATCCCAATTATCAAGAAATTGCTAAATGGTGCGAATCAGAAGGAATCCATTGCATTATATTTACCGGAGGTGAAATATTGCCACCAGAGTTTTCGAGAGTACATTGGGAATATGTTTCAATAAGTCAACAATTGGTAAAACTACGTGAATCCATATATATACTTCTTCATCTTGCATCGTAATAGGATGGAGGTCAGACTTCAACCCTCCCGCTTAATCCAGTCCCTTGACCAGCCGTTACTTGTATACTGTTTGAAATACACACCCGCATCATCAACAAAACTAAGCGCCCATGTTGTATGCAGACTAAGTTGAAATGTCTGAGGTAGTGCTCGTGCCTTTTGCACGGCAACCTCCGCACTTATTTCGCCAGACATGTATCCCTTTACAACATCGTAAACTTGGTCGTCGGCAATTGGCCCCGACACCCAGTTATAGTCATGTCTTGGTTCCATATTCTCAGCGTCTTTGGCTTTTCTATGTCTGTTTTGGCAGATAAATTCAAGCCAATCCAATTCTGGTATATCGCTGAACCTTTTACCATGGGTGCGGAATAGATCATTGTTAATTTCATAACGCAAGACGGTTGCAGTTCCACCGGATAAATCAACTCGGTTTGCAGCCCATCTATTTGCTGTTTCCAATTTTCCGGCTAAATAAAAACCTTTGCCAAAGTCGGTTCTGGCTCGCCCCTTGTTCAAATCTATAGCGCTGATTTTTGAGTTTGTTCCATGATATAGAGCCATTCACTCACCCACCTTACTCAACTCGTCTGCAAGCATTTCGGCCATATACTCATAACCTTGTGTGTGCCAAGTAGGATAGCCGGATATAATACGATGTGCGAGTCCGCTACGTTCAAGCAGCTTAGCTGTTTCATCGACTGACTTGTTAAGTTCTTCTGACGTGTAGCGAACGACATTTGTGAACCATAACGCTTTATCGGTTGCGGTTGGAGCGTTAGTATTGAATACGAACAAATCATCTATACCACAATCCAAACACGCCGCTAACTTGTGTGCCAGCGAAATATGGATGTCTTGGTTTTGCGTTTCGATAGCATATATGGTACGTTTCGTTGTGCCAATTGCTTCAGCGAGGGCTGTTTGAGACATACAGCGTCTATTACGCATCTCTTTCAAATTATTCTTCACACCAAACACCTACCTTAAAACAAGATTGAAAGCAAAGGGGGAGGGGAAGCCGACTACCCACAGAGTAACACGCTACCCCTGGTGCTGTCAATAGTTGCCTCTGCTACTTGGCGTTTCGTTTATGCACTGCGAAAATTGGCGGCGCACTCAGTCTCTCTGGCCTGATTGACATATCTGCGCAAAATATCTGCCTCCAAATTCATCTGAAAATGTGGCAGTCGTTAGCAATGCGTGCTATACTGTTTATATTCTACGGAAGCGAGGTGTACATTATGGAAGCTGCAAAAGCATATTTTGATGGAATAGCATTTATTCCATCAAGTCCTGTAAATGCAAAGAAAAATCAAACTGCAATAGTAACTATTCTGGACGACTCGGATAATGAGGAAAAAGAGAAAAAAATCAAGCCCTATACAAGATTTATAGGGTCGTTGTCACAAGAGAGCTGTGATGAAATCAGTGCCGCTTTGTTGGACACACAAGAGGTAGATGCAGATGGGGGGGTAAAACAGACTACTGGCTAGAGATGTGTGATGATGATTTGGTAACTGCAAAGGCCATGTTGAATGCAAAGCGCTTGTTGTGGATGGGCTTTATTTGCCATCTTGTTGCGGAAAAGGCGCTAAAAGCTGTGTTTACGGAAAGCACTGATGAAATACCGCCTAAAATACATGATTTGAGAACGCTTGCAAAACGTGGCGGTATTATAGGCGATTTGTCAGATGAGCAACTTGATTTACTAGAACAACTAAATCCGCTACAAATTGAAGCGCGATATCCAGAGTATAAAGATAAAATATCAGCTACATTAACTTTGGAGAAGTGCCAAAAGCTTTACACAGATACGGAGGACTTTCTATGTTGGATAAAGCAGAAGTTAGACAAATTGCCAAAAGATACGCTGACGTAGTTTGTGAGAAACTAAACCCAAAAGCTGTGATTCTATTTGGGTCTTATGTAAACGGTAATCCTCATGAATATAGTGATATAGATATAGCAGTTGTTTTTGATGGATATAATGGCGACTGGTATGATACTGCTGTTTTGTTGCAGCGCTTGCGTAGAGGAATTGATGATAGTGCACCTGCCGGCATTGAACCGCATTTGCTAGATATGACCAGTGATCGCAGTGGGTTTTTGGAGCATGTCCGAAAGAATGGCGAGATTATTTATAGTATGTAATTGTATTCTCGGCGAGTGTCTTGCTAGCGTTGACCTTAACTATGAGGAATTGAACCTGCCCCCTTCGTTCGAAGGGGGTGTCGTCCGCAGACGGCGGGGGTTGTCTCCGAAAATAACCTCAACTATAACTCCCTCAGTCAGCTGCGCTGCCAGCTCCCTCGGGGAGGGAGCTGGGTTTTGAATCAATTATTTTCGCTGTTCGGAGTGCAATTTAACATTGCCTATTAAAAATTAGGATTGGTGGCGCACCGGGGCAAACTACCTCACCGACTAAACCAAAAGATTTGTTTGCCTCAAATGAAGTAAGAAAAGAAAAATTGACAAATACGTGCAATACGTGCTAAAATGTGTTTGAGAGGTGCGACTGATGAAGCGCTCAGAGCTTGTACGAAAGCTAATCAAAGACGGTTGGACGATCTCGCCGGGTGGTAAGCATGGGTTGGCAACCCACCCTAAAAAGCCGGGAAAAATACCGATACCCAACGGAAGCACAATCAATGAATTCACCGCAAAAGGAATCCTGAAAAATGCCGGGATTAAATAATTCTGCATTTTTTCGAATAACGTAATGGAGGCGAAAATAAATGAAATATGTTTATCCGGCGATATTCACGCCACTGGAAGCAGATGGTGGGTACGATGTATGTATTCCTGATTTACCTTTTGTTCAAACCTGCGGTGCTAGTCTTGCAGAAGCTATAGAGATGGCCGAAGATGCGGCTTCTATGTGGTTATGGGATGCCGAAAACAAAAAAGAAGAAATTCCGCAAGCTTCCGAAACGCTCGCACATGAACATCCTCAATTTATGAGCATGATCATAGCTGATGCAGATGGCTATAGACGGCAAATGGATAGCCGTGCGGTCAAAAAGACGCTCACTGTTCCAGCGTGGTTGAACTATCAGGCCGAAGCCGCACATGTTAATTTTTCAAGTGTTCTTCAAGAGGCGTTAAAGGCACATTTGCATATTGATAACTAGT
>WQWL01000080.1 GCA_009785345.1 Oscillospiraceae bacterium | reverse complement strand
GTGCTGTATATTCATTATCAATTTCAGATATAACGGAATTGATAGTTTGCCCAGTTGTTGAAGCTTCTCCGGCAAAGAAAATGCCATATGCAGAACCAACTATTGCGGCAACCATGCTGATGACCAAGATTATAATAACAGCAACCCAGCCACCGGCTGCAATTGCCGCAACTAATGCTTTAGTAGCGGCAATTATAGCTTTTACGGTAGCAATAGTGGCTTTTATAGTAACAAAAGGAATCCGAACATAGATATTTACTGTTCTATATGGACGAAATAGAACAGCAACAAACCGCTACTCGGAAATTTAAGCATGATTATCAGAACATATTACTCTCTTTGGAAGGATTCTTTGAATCCAATGATTTTCCCGGCGCAAAGGACTATTATTACTCACAAATCAAGGCCACTTCTGAGATTATTACAAAAGATAATTTTACGTTAGATCGCCTTATTCAAATCAAAATACCGGAGATTAAAGGACTATTAATTGCAAAATTGATGATGGCACAAAGCAATGGAATTAACACTTCAGTTGAAGTGGAAGATATTATTGATAATATCTCAATCGACTCTGTTGCAATTGTGCGGATGCTAGGTATTATCTTAGATAACGCAATCGAAGAGTTAAGAGAATTAGACAGTGGCAAACTTGCGATCACTTGCTACAAAATCAATACTGGAGTTATTTTTGTTGTGGAAAACACCTGTCGTTCTGATATACAAGCACTTCACGAGTTAGAACAGTATGGGTTTTCAACAAAAGGCAACGGGCGTGGGTTGGGCTTAAATAATCTGTCGGAGCTTGTAGCTGCAAATGCTTCTAATGTCGCACTGCAGACAAGCATTGTTGATGGATGCTTTATTCAGAAGATAGTAGTAGGGGGTGTTATTTAGTGTTGCATATTTTAATTTGTGAAGATAACTTGGAACAGCGGATACAGATAGAGAACTATGTCAATCAATACATTGCTGCAAAAAATGTTGACGTGAAATTAGTTGTGTCAACAGCCAATCCTACAGAGATATTAAACTATTTGATAGAGTTTCCGGATAAGCGAGCACTCTACTTATTGGATGTTGATTTGCAACACGATACATTAAACGGTATTGAGCTGGGAGCAAAAGTTAGAGAGACAGACCAACTTGCTAAAGTTGCATTTATTACAACCCACTCTGAGCTTGCATATTTAACCTATAAGCATAAAATCAAAGCGATGGATTACATTGTAAAGAGTACCCCAAAAGAGATTGAACTAAGTGTAATAGAGTGCATATCTACTGCATATAGACTCTATTTAGAGGAACAGTCTGAACAGATGAAATGCTTCACTGTAAATGTTTTCGGTGAAGTTATTAGCGTTCCGCACGATGATATTTTATTCTTTGAAACACATCCACAAATAAGTAAAAGAATGATTTTGCACACGAAGAGCAGCAAGTTGGATTTTCGAGAATTGATTAGTAATGTTATAAATCTAGCTCCGGAATTTTATCATTGCCATAAGTCATTTGTTGTTAACACAAATAATATTAGAGCTATTGACAAAGTAGCAAGAAAGGCCACAATGGTGGATGGAAGCCATGTCCTCATTGCTACTAGAAAAATGCCAGATTTGTTGAAACGTGTAAAGTGAGATTAATATACCTTGTTTCTTGTGAATTGTTTAATAGCCATACTCTCAGGTAAGTGCATCATATGATGGCGTGTCAATGGTAACAGTATAAGTCCTGACACAGTATGCCTTCCCCAAAAATCTTTTAGCCAAATGGATTCCTTAGTTTCCAACAAGCCGCCCTCACTAACCAATCGCAATAGAGATTCAGCTTCGGGCTTTGGCTTTAAATCTTTGTGGGTTAAGGATTTAAGTGTTTTTCGGGTTTGACTGCCCACCGCATTACGATAATTTATCAATTCTTGCTTATCTATGCGGTTACTAAACTCGATAATTTGTACACCGTCCATTGCATTTCCTGTATCTTTAACAGACACATTCATTTTCGCCATCCATTCGTCATTGAAAACTTGAGATTGCCTCATTATTAGTAGGTTGCCCACCAAGTCCTCAATTCGGGCTATGTGCCACAGATGGTACGCTATGGTTTTGTCATTATCGGTCGGCATTACACTAAAATCTTCATTTTGCAATCCATTCAACAGGTCATCACAAAATGTAGGCGTGTCACTAGATGAAACTTTGCCCGTGTGTGTAATGGCATGGATTTCTAGTGCTAACTCAACCGCTGAATCAAATGTTTTGAGTGGTTTTATCAATTTCCGCAATTTGTCTATCCGGAGATTATAATCGTTTTCAATATTCAACATATGATGCCTCCTAAATATATAAATGTATAGGGCGAAAGTAGCACAGTCGCCCTATACATTTTTTGTGTTGCATTAGTGCCTCTTTTCGACAGTGTACGACGTGGATGTAACAGTATTCGGGTCTATGAAAGCGTAAAACTCCAACGCTGATGGATGCTTTGCAACTTCATTATCATCGCCTTCTGCATTGCTTGCATCTTCCATTGTCTCAAAAGTTACAAAGTCTACCCATGTGTCACCATCACGAAGTACGTCCCAAGAAATAAAGCCTTTATTCTTAGATAGTGAGTCATCATGACATTTTTTTGATGCAAGTAAAAAATCCTGCACATTTGCACCTTCTACAAGTTTGTAAGAAATGTGCCAAACCGCTTTTGACATAGTAAATAGCTCCTTTAATATTTTTTTGTGCTTTCTCAAGCCTTCTTAAGCATAACAAAGGTAATGTGACTACAGCGTGGCACATTATAAATATTTCTCTGAAATTTTTTGTGCTTCATCTTTTATAATGTTTCTCATGTGTTCCGGTTCTAATACTTCAATATACTTGCCAAAAGACAAAATAAAATCATACAACCAACTATCTTCCGGCCATGTCATTGTTGCAATAAAACTACCATCAGGTTGTTTTTCTACCATACTCTCATAAAGATCATCATATATTCTGTATGCCTTTTCAGCCTCAATACGGAGTTTGAGATTGATATTCTTTCCTCCCTCATAAATACTATCAATAGGATTGCCCGATACGATAAGCGAATCTCTTTGCTTAAAGTGTTCATCTGTCACGTTTAAGTTTTTTATTCGTGATAATTTGTACAATCTCATGCCATGCTTAGTTAAGCAAAAGCCTTTTAAATACCATGATTTGGATTTGAACCAAACTTGCATAGGTTCAACGCGGCGAAAAGTTTTGTCACCATGCTTGTTATAGTAGTCAAACTCAACAATGCGTTGTTCTAATATTACAACTTTGAAATCATTAAAAAAATCATTCTCATGCGTCCAACCGGAATAATCCACTTCGATCCAATTTGTTGTTGTTTTATTGAATATTGTAGATAGTCTTTGCAATATCTGTTTGCTGTCATCAGTTTTAACATTTGACAGACCATGCAATGCGGATAAAATTTCGTTCTGTTCCTGTTCACTCAATATGGATTTATTCAAAACAAAATCAGGCAAAAGACTAATGCCACCGCCTTTACCCCTCTCGGTATATATAGGGATTCCGACCGCACTCAATGTGTCTATGTCACGGCAAATTGTCCGTCTTGAAACTCCGAAATGCTCCGTTAACTCTTTGGCTGTCACTCTTTTTTTGTCCAGTAAAATATAAACTATCTCAAATAGCCTGTTTATCTGCATTTTCATCACCAAGTATTATTATACCACGATAATGTGCCAACAGCGTGGCGCATTTAGTTATGTATTCAAAAAATTATTATCTGTAAAAGTTGTTGGGGATTGTGCAGGACAATATTGTGCATGCTGAAAGAGGGTTCTATTATAACATTATGGGTTACTTATTTATCATATATGCAAACGTTCACGCAGCCAAAGTCGACTTTTTTGCGTTTACTATTGACATTATAATAAAATGTACGTATTTAACACACTTTCCAATATGTTACATTGGCGAGGTTTATTTCTATTTCCAGCTACATTGTCAGTGCTTCAAGTGAAAAGGCGATATATTTGCTAATATTCGCTTTGTTTGCAAAATGTTAATAACTCACAAATTTAACATATATTCACTATAGTGCTCGTCTGAAATGCACAAAAACACGTTGCGTTTCAACTATACGTATGATATAGTAACAATTATTATGTCGTTATTTTGATGCATTTACAAGCAAATAATGATATGTAATATCCGTATACTAATTTATCAATACATGAGCGAGATGAATCAGATGCTTGTCCAGTCCGCTTTGAGAGTGCGAGTTTTGCGAAGGAGAAACAATAATGTCAGAAATATTTGTCAATAATTCAGGTGTCCAATCGCAAAGCGGAGCTGTTTTTAGTTCAACGAATGTTGCCGAACAATCAAACACAAATTACACTTCACAATCAAATTCTCACCAAGGAGAGCTTGATGGTGTAGCTAGGCTTAACACGTTGCGGGTTAGTAATTACGCAAGACAAGCAGTAAGTGCTGCGTGCGAAACATCGCATAACTTGCGTGTTTTTATTGGAAATGCGTCACAAACAACGGTTTCAGTCGACCAATCGCAAAGCCAAAGGTTTCATACTGACAGCTAAACTGTACAATAATGTCTACAGGATACAAAGATGACCTGTACGACATTATTTTCATTTTTAATAAGAATAAAAATTTTGGGAGGAAACAAGTATGCAAGGCTATTCAGGTGCGCCTGCGCGCCATTACTTACGCAATTGCGAGGAATCAATAGCAGAAGCAGATGCAGTCATAGAGTCATCGGCAGCAAATATGCCTGTTTTGCCTAGACCGGCACGTCGCTTTCTTCCGTACAGAGAAACAGATGCTACATTTAGTGCGGGTGTGACGGCAGGGTTTGAATCGAGTGCAAATATTGTGGCATCTTCCAACGCCTATGCAAGTGCTGCAAATGAGCATAGATCGTTCGGTGAGGAAATCTCTCAACAGTTACGTCAGATATATGATGATATTGACAACATAGTCGAAACAAACTTACGTCTACCGCAAACAAGTAGACAAGTAAAGCTTGTTACACAAATGCTGAAATTGTTAATTCCCGGTTTAAAGGATTTGCTTTTACGAGCAGAAAATATAACCATACGTCAAGCAGAATCAATGCTTAGTATCGGCGGTGGCGGTGATGGCGGTTTTGAGCTACAGCAAACTGTAGCAGACTCATACCGTCTGGAAAACGCAAACTGTCTACAAAATGTTGCTGAAGATATGCAACGCTATGCACAGCGAGCACGTACACACGCGGATAGCCTGGACACACAAGCTCAAGGCTTGCAAAGGCAACTAAATAACTTGCAGAACCAAACTCCACCTCCAAACCAAACAGTTGCACAAGCACATGAAAACCGTAGAAGACAGGACGAGCTATGGCGAAACATCAGAATTCTCGGTGACGAGGCAGAGGACTACCGTAGAGAAGCAATACGATTAGACGAAGGTGCAACAAATGTTGGCTTGGATATTGTTAATACAAACCAACTCTTTACAATGTATCGTGAGACCTGCGTAGAGTGTGATGCTCACTTCGCAAGCGAGTTCGAACAGCTTGCTACTGAAATGCAGCAAGTGGCAATGCAGTTTCAAGCAATAACGGATAGTTTTTGTCCGAATGCTGGTATTATAGATTGGAATGGACTACTCGACATAAAAGATCAGATGTCACCGGCAGATCAAGAAGCATTATCTGTATTATTCTTTAAAGCGATGCTTGCACTGGCTGGTGTAAATGATTTTTGTCTTTACGGTTTCGATCCTGTGAACATGAGTACAGGTAATTTTATTTATAGTAAAGAAGATATATCAGTACCGGGACGTTTTCCGCTGGAGTTCAAACGCTTCTACAATAGTCTCGGTGGCACAGAAAGTGTGCTGGGAGCAAATTGGACACATAATTATAATATTCGACTTGAAGATAAGGAAAACGCAGTCCATATATCATTCGGTGATGGTCACGTTGAGACATATAATTACTCAAAGGAAGATGGATATACATCACCACAAGAGAGTGATTATAAATTAGAGAAAGCAGATAATGGCTGGGAGCTATCAAGTAACACGAACGAAAACCATAAGTTTGACAAACTAGGCTTACTACAAAGCATATGTGATGCTAATGGTAACGCCACGGAGTTTGAATATAATGACACCACATTAACCAAAGTTTCCACACTAAGTGGCAGCTTGTCATTTGAGCATGACAAAAGCGGTCGTATATCTAAAGTATCAGATCATACAGGTCGTGAAGTGAAACTCGAATATTCCGACGTATTACTTAATAAGGTTGTTCACCCATCGGGAGCGGAGTACAAATACAGCTATGATTCATATGGCCATCTCTCAACAATAACGAACCCTCTTGGTGTAGAGTCAATCCGTAACAAATACGATGAAAATGGCAGAATGGTCGCTCAAAGCTTTGCTGATGGCGGAGAATGCTCACTTAGCTATGAGAACAAGATGACGATAGCCACAGAGCAAAATGGTAATGAGATAAAATATGAGCATGATAGTAAGTACCGCACAATTCGTACTATTTATTCAGACAGTGAAGAGCGCTTTGAATACAACGAGCAAAGTAAGCGTACTAAACATATAGACCGTAATGGTAATGAAACGAGCTTTGAATATGATGCATCCGGGAATGTGACAAAAGCAATAGACTCATTGGGCTATGAAACCACGCTTGAGTATAATACATTCAACAAGCCAACGAAGATAACAAACCCTGTTGGTGGAATTGTATCAAACGAATATGATGATAAGGGTAACATGACAGCCGTCATTGACCCACTCGGTCATGTTGTGAAGCTGTCAAATGACGGACACGGATTTATCACAGATTTGACATTGCCTGATGGTAGTGTCAGCAACGTTATTTACGATGACAGGGGTAATATGCAAACAATCGTAGATGTAAACGGCAATGAGATTAGTTATGAATATGATGAACTCAACCGTGTGGTAGCAACAGTTGATGCTAATGGAAACAATACGAAATTTGAATATACTGTCAATGGCGATATATCAAAAGTGTTTAACGCAGATGGCAAAGAGCAAATGTTTGAATACAACGAAAGCGGTAAAGTAACAAAAGTAATCGACTTTAGTGGTGGCGTGACGGAGTACAAGTATAATCAATTAGGCAAGGTTGAAGAAATAATAAATCCGTCAGACGGGGTCACAAAGCTTGAATATGATCTTATGTGGAACGTGACTGCGGTAACCGACCCTTGTGGTAATACTGTGCGCTACGTCTATGACGAAAACCAGAGGGTGATTCAGAGTATAGACGAAGGGGGTAATGCAAAAAGCTACGAACATGATCCTAACGGCAACGTGATAGCAGCAATCTCTCCGCTCGGCACAAGAACAGAGATGAAATACGACGCACTGGACAGGCCGATTGAAGTTGTAGAGCCTGATGGATCTGTAACGAAGATTGAATATGATGCACTTGGTAATGCAACGAAAGCAACTGATTCGCAAAATGGTGAGATACATAGAACTTACGACGTTGCAGGTCAACTGACTTCTGTAACTGATCAAGTTGGTAATACTACGACGCATACTTATACGAGCTTGGGACAAGTGGAGAGTACAATCAATGCATTAGGTGAAGTTACAAAGTATGATTACTATCTCGGTGGTAAACTAAAATCAATCACACGTCCTGGTGGTGAGACTGATAGTTATGAGTATGATAAGAACGGTAACATGATAAAGCTCACCGATGCATTGGGTGGCGTAACATTATTGTATTATGACTGCCTTGATCGCATAATAAAAACAACAGATGCACTCGGACATACCAAACAATTTAGTTATGATGCTTTGGGCAATATTACGGGAATAACAGATGAAAATGGAAATCTTACACGGTATGAATATTCGCCAATTGGTGAACTGGTTGAAGTCATTGACGCTATGGGACATAGCACGAAATATGGCTATGATAAGTTAAGCAGAATGACTCGTATGGAGCAGTATCGTATTGTGGATGAAACTATTGCTGATATTAAGCAGATAGAACTACAAGCAACAACATGGGATCGTAACGAGCTTGGAGAAGTTGTAAAGAAAAGCACGCCACTTGGTGGAGAATCACAATACAAATACGATTCAATGGGTAATCTCATTTCACAAATTGATGAAGAAGGATTAGAAACATTATATGAATACAATCTTGCAAATAAGTTAGCGAAGGTTGCTTATGCCGACGGTAAGACTGTCGAGTTATCATATAATCCACTAAGACAGTTGACAGAAATGAAAGACTGGCTTGGTACGACGAAAATAGAGCTTGATCCGCTCGGTAGAGCAACTAAAGTAACCGATTATAATGAGAATGTGGTAGAATACGCATGGGACAAACTTGGCCGCAGAGAAAGTGTTACATATCCCGATAAGAGCATGGTTAATTATGGCTACGATATATCTGGTCGGATAAAAGAAGTTAGTTCAAGTAATGGTACTACAACATATAATTACAACATTGCGGAAAGATTACTTGAACGAATTATGCCGGACAATATCGTAACATATCGAAAAGCTGACCCACTGGGCAGACTTGAGAGCTTGACGCACCAAAAGAATAATGAAGTACTTGATAGTTTCAAATACAGCTATGACCCTGCAGGAAACATTACACAAATAGATAAGTATCGTAGTGGCATGGACGTAGACAACGGCGTGTTTGATTATGTCTATGACAAGCTTGGCAGGCTCACAGAAGCAAGTAACAGCAATAGCAGTAAGCAGTATCATTATGATAGTCTTGGCAACCGTATTGCAAGTTTGCAAAATGGTATTGAGACACGACACAGCTATAATGCACGAAATCAGCTGATAAAGACAACCGAGGGCGAACTTGTAAAGGATTACAGCTATGATGCTAGAGGTAATTTGACCGGTATTATAGAAAATGGCGTAAATACATCAAGCTTTACATACAACGCTGCAAATCGCATGGTTGAAGCTATAACAAGTAAAGGTAAAGCTGAATACGAATACAACGGATTTCTAAAACGTGTAAGTAAACTTGAAACAATGCAGGGCAATGAAGTGTCCGTAAATGACCCACTCAAGGAAATAAGATATACACTAGATCTAACAAAACCATATAACGACCTACTTGCCATAGGTAATCAACGCTTTGTTTGGGGTAATGAGTTGCTTCAATCTGAGGGCAGTGATAACTATAGCTACCTCACAGATCATCTTGGCTCACCTATACGTCTCGTGGGTAATGAGCAACAAGAAACGCTTTCATATGATGAGTTCGGTGTACCGACTGTCGAGTCGAGCGATAATATGCATAATCCATTTGGATTTACAGGATATCAAACAGACGGCATTAGTGGAATGCAATATGCACAAGCAAGATATTATGAGCCTGCTGTTGGCAGGTTTAGTGCAGAAGATACACACTGGCATCCGGAGAATATGATTTTCGGGGATGCAGCTATTACTTTACCTAATGCAGGGTTTATCCCTTACCAACCAGGAGTTGTTCAAGGTGCGAACTTATACTCATATTGTATAGGTAATCCAATATCTAATTTCGATCCAACTGGAATGACCCCAAAGCTTCTTCTTATACCGCCGGCTGTATATTGGGCATCCCTCATGGCTTTGGTGGCACTCGGAGTGTTGACGTTTCCAGAAGCGCAAGAAAGGTTCGTGTATGCAACAGAAAGGCTTTTAGAAGAAATAATGGATATGCATAGAATGCCTATATATGAACCTATGCCTATGCCTACTTATGTCCCTGCTCCTCGCATTCCTGACATGCCACGTTCCCAACAAGCCACAATGCAACGTGCACTTGTACCTGCTTTAACTGCGCAACAGCACTTGCTGAATACAATTAACCTCAGTGAAGAGCAGATAGAAAGATATAGAAATTGGGCGGTTAGCCAAGCGCAAACGGGTAGAATTAGGCCGGAGGAAACAAATGATCACACAGTGTATATCATACGGCGTATAGGCGGCACATCCCTCAGTGGAGTGTGGTATGTTGGGATAACAGGTGATTTTTTCTCGCGACAACGCGATCATCAAGTTAGAGTCTGTCCAAGGAGAGGACATATCAGATTTCCGAATCCTCCCTATCTAATGTCTCCTGTTGCAACCGACTTGTCGAAAGAGGATGCCAGAGCATTAGAGCAGTTGCTTATCATGGCATTCACATTGGAAGCCTTGGCAAATAAAATCAATGCTATAGGGAATGGCAAGTTTAGTGATTTCGATGAAGAGTTTGATAGGATGATAAGTCTGATGGAGGGTTGTCTACTAGATTAATAAATATTACAATGAAAGGATAATACAACAATGGGAACATGGGATAGTAGTTTATACGGTAACGACAAGACTTGTGATGTTAAGGATGCTTATATGCGTCATTTAACGAATCAGCTTAGTAATCAAGAAGCATATGATAAAACGATGGAATTATTCAAAGGGTCAATTGGTGACGAACATGAAGAACCTCTGTTTTGGTTTGCACTCGCAGAAACGCAGTGGAAAGTTGGCAGATTGACATCGGACGTAAGAGAAAAAGCCATGGAATGGATTGAAAAAGACGGTGGCGTAGCTCTGTGGGAAGATAGTGGAGTAAGTTCTGCCGGATGGAAAAAAACGTTGGCGAAGTTAAAAGAAAAACTAGAGTCTCCAATGCGTTCAGAGAAGAAAATCAGAAAGCCAGCAGAATTTGACGCAAATCCGTGGGCATTAAACGATGTTTATGCATACCAGTTTAATAAAAAGTCATCAGAGAAAGACGATGTTTTTGGAAAGTACATGATTATGCAGAAAATTGGAGAAAAAGATAGTTGGGTTCCCGGAGGCAAATTTATACCTACAATGCGTGTACAGTTTTATGACAAATTATTTGAGGAACTGCCAACGCTGGATGATTTAAAAAAACTGCGACTCCTACCGCTAGATTTGCCTTATAGACATAATATCTCTAGGGATTACTTAAACCATAAAGGCATTATTCTTATGAAAAAAGATCCGGTACAAATGAATGCTGTTATATCGATGCATAAGAAGTCCGATTATCCAACAAAGTTCCTCACTTTTTTAGGTAATACTCAGGGATTGCCTAATGTTAGAAAAGGCGAGCATGATTGCGCATGGCTTACTATTGACTCATCGCTCTACACCTATTACTTAGAATGGCAAGGGAAAGAATATGATACGGTGGGTGAGGGTGAATATGATTATTTAGGTAATATGTAAGCGTTGCAATAGTCAAGTTTTGTGTGCATAGTTGGTTAGAATGATACAAAAATGGGAGCATGGAGTAGTAGTTTATATGGTAATGACACCACTTGTGATGTGAGAGACACTTATATGGGATTTCTTCAAGAGCAGCTTATTTATTCTATGCTCAGTGTATCTGCAAACCACCCTATTTTCCTCGTGTTTTCCATTTTACATTATCGTTATCGTTGAAATATGCAGTGACATATAATTCGGAGGTGAAAAATTGAAGAAAATAATTATTGTGATTATCGTAACGCTGGCAATACTTTTGTCAACATTGATTGCTTATGCGGTTGTGAGAGTGGTTTTTCCGAGACGGTTACCAACATTTTGCACAGATGAATATGTAGCTGCTTATCTGCTTCGCACTACAGGTGTCGAGCTTAATAGTAAACATACAGCACAACTCGTGGACTTGGTCAATTCCAGTGAAATTACCAGATATCATAGTGATACCAATATTGGACAAAGCCCGAACGAAATAATAACTTTTATTCACGAAGATGGGAGCGAAGTTCACTTGTGGATTCATAGTCATGTAATTAACCTTGGGGGTCACGGAGGTCACAGATTCCAAATTGTGAATCACAGATATTTCTGGGAGGAATTAGATAGAATATATTATGAAATTTTGGAGGCTGAAAGACAGGAACGTTCGGATTATGAGTATTAGCACTATCTGGACACATCTGAGGACTCATTTCATAGAGCTATCTTCTAGGTGCAGCATTGTTACTGGACAAAAGATTTCCCCGTTTTTTGGTCAAGCTAAATTCAATATTTATTGAGGTGATGTTGCAATGAAAGATAACTCAATGTGTTATTGTAATACGTTAACGCAAATCGAACTACTTGAGACGGAGACCGAGTTTGAAGCTTTTCAAACTTATGTTAATGAGCTTGTATCAGAAAAAAAACTGAGTCGGTTGTATGACTATGTAAAATATAAAATTGATGATGATTTCAACTACGATGAAGAATACTACAAATGTATTAACTGTGTTCAGGTTTGGGGTCTAGAGTTTCCTACACATTATAACTCTTTTGATGGTAGCTGGCGAATATTAGAAGAAGGTGAGCCTTTAGGAGAGGTAGGTTATGTAAATTATATTAACACTTCGGCTAAAGTAACATGGGGTAATCGTGTTGAGGCACAGGTCATCTTAACTGTGGTTAATACCGGAGAAAGAGCATTATTTTTAGAGAAATCTCCATATGATTTAGAGGACGAAAATGGAAAAATTATTGCAATAAGTTCAGCCGACGCATTTCCACAAATCATTCAACCAGGAGAAAGTGGATATTATTTTGATAGAGTTCATATTAAGTCATGGAGCAATGTTGCTCCATTCAAAGTTCTCCCACGATTAAAAGTGTCCGCAACACGTCTTGACTCAATCCGCCTTGATGTTTCAGAGTTCTATCTTAGTAATCATGACCCTCATAATAAAAATGTAAGTGTACTGGGAAGAGTTCATAATGATTCAGATAAGCAGCATTCCGAAGTCGTAATTGCCGGAATAATGTTTGATAAAAACGAACAACCGGTTGGTCGTACGTTCTCTGATATACATGAAGATATACCAGTAGGAACGAAGATAGGATTTTCCGGATTTGTACAATCAGTTATGGAGTTATCCCATGATGATATTTCTAAGTATGAGCTGTTTGCATTTCCTCGTATACGTCGGAGAAATGGGGAGTAATAGTATCAAAAGATTAAATCGAGCATGGTATCTTACACGACGATTATAATAATCCCAATTAGTTCAAGTTGACATGAAATAGAGTACATCAAGTAGCAGGAGAAAATTGTCATGCTCGAATATAATGCTGATTATCCAGAGGGATCACGATTAAATATAATTTCCAATACTGTCGAGGCAATAGCGACGAATGATCGAATTCTTCGCCAAATCCAATTTGAAAATTATACAGTCCCACCACTGAAACTTCTCTCCTCCGTGCCAAAAGAGCCATCTATCTTTATGGAAGTATCAGACCTTCGTGCAAAACAAAAAGCATCTGTGATAGCGAAGGAAAAGGAAATGTCCGAAATGTTAGAGGAGCTACATAACGACCCTCTTTTTACTGATAGTGAGAAAAAAGCGATTATAGAAAATGTAGCACAAGGTCTGATGTATCTGTATTCTTGTGCACGCGAAGCAGATGAAATGCTTTTAATGGGCATGGCAAAGCACATGAATAAAATGAACATCAAGATATAAGAGGGTGAAAAAGAATTGAGTGCAATGTTGATTATCCAGAGAGATCCTGAGTTGAACTTAGTTGTAGTAGAATCTAGATAACAATCACCCTGCGACAATCCCATACCCAAAAACCCTATTGCTATTGAGCAGATAACTCCTCTGTCTTACGGAATCGCTGGAATTACCCTCAATTGTATAAACATAGCCATTTTCAATACGCTCAACAATACCAACATGGTC
>WQWL01000079.1 GCA_009785345.1 Oscillospiraceae bacterium | reverse complement strand
TACAGGGAATGGTCCCTCGCCCTCGGGCACGTACATTCTGAAACGCTGGTTCTCGCGCCCTTCAAGGTGGTTTTTCACTTCTATGAAATCGTCGTAGAGTGGGCGGACTGTCGCATTGTAGCTCGCTTGCTCGCCATCAACCATAACGGTGTAGTTCAGTACAGACCATCTGTTGTTATTTTGCCAATGCACTGCCTGTGATGCGCCGTAGCCGAACCCGTAGGTTAACTCGACTATTATGAAGCGCCCTTCGGTGGCGCCTGCAGTCGCAACGGTACCCATACCACCAGGTCTCACTGGATTCCTTACAAGAGTGTGCTCTATCGTGCCGTTCACGCTTAGGTAAGCTCCACGTATCACCCTCGGTCCGTCAAAGGCTACCGCGCCGGTTACGGGGTTGATGATCTCTGCGTTGATGGATATGTCCAGCTCCACCAGCTCGGCTGCGGTTATCGGTTCATCAAGCTCTACCACTACCGCCGTCACTGCGCTGCCCCATTCCAATACATCTATCACTATGTCGTAATTCAGTTCAAATAGATTAATAGCATCACGGTTAATGTTAGGTGGATTGCCTTCCACAGTGCCTCTAATATATCTAGTTTGTGCACGAATATCAATGCGACCATTATTGATAATGAGTCCGTTATTTACAAAATAGGACCTACTTACATTCTCAACACGACCGTAATTCTCCAATACGCCGCCTGCGGCTATAGTTATTGTACTTCCATTGCCTTGGTTGTTTAGCCTACCGTCTTGTAATATTACAAGCCTACCTTCTACAATAAGTTCAGCGTCGCGCTGGACATTAAGAGTATTTTGTACGTAAAGCGTTCTACCTACTGGGACAACTAGGGGGCTGTGTTGGAGAAAAATGCCCAGGTTGCCCGGTACGTTAACTACCACATCACCCACTTGCAACATTTCGACAAGAATACGCGGGGATGCCTGATTCAATACGAAAGGTTCAGGATCACTTTCATTCGCCGCCAACTCGTAATTAAACATTGATGCGGTTGGTTGATCCGGTACGTAAGGAGGTACAAAATCATCCTCTTGAACTTCTAGAGCATCTATACAGTCCGGACAACAATCGTAGTCAGCTTCAACAAGCTCGTTTGCTTCCGGAATGTATTCGTTATTGAACGCGGGATTATCTGTAAAATCGACATACGACGCGAGCGCACTTGCCGGAAATAGCGACATAACCATCGCCAGAGCTAATGCAGTAAGTGCCAGTCTTCTGATAGTTCTTATAATTGATTTATTCATATAGTCACCTTTCAATAATTATTTTGTCAAACTGCTCTGAAACAAAATTTTAGAATTAAACCTCCCCT
Organism: Oscillospiraceae bacterium; assembly: GCA_009785345.1. Taxonomy (GTDB): domain Bacteria; phylum Bacillota; class Clostridia; order Oscillospirales; family Oscillospiraceae; genus WRMH01. The sequence goes on along the minus strand of WQWL01000079.1, from coordinate 12,509 downwards.
TTCATTTTATATTGAGAATATAAACACGTAACACCCCCTAATTATGAATATTGAAAGAATATAATTTTCAGTTTACATACCTATTTCATTAAGTAAATGTAAATTTCTACACAAAACCTTTAAAATTCTTTATGCGTTTGTTCGGATAGCCTCAGGTTAAGCTGATACAAAACACTGATGAAATGGTATAGCAATATCAATGCCATAGTTGGCAAACATTTTTGTCAAATTGTGAAGATCTTGGGGGGATTTCTGTTGCGAATTTACTCTGCTAAAAATATCGAAACAAACACTTTCATTTTTTGCATTTCGTATATAGATTTGATATAATGAAAGGAATTGTTTAGCAATAATTGTTTTGGGGGTGGTGGCCTATGGAGAAAAGAATAAGCTTGCGAGAATTAATACCATTACCATATGCGGTGATGTTATTTGCAAATCTTTCATTCATAGCGGTCGCATTCGCACTTGACGATCCGGCGACAATATATCATGGATTTATTCGCATAATATCATCACGCTCTGTACTGATAACAGATTACATTGCAATTGGTGGTGCAGGTGCAGCATTGGTAAATGTTGCAATTGCCGGTCTTGCAAGCTTGACCATGTTGATTGGATCAAAAATAAAGCCCAGTGGTGCAGTAATTATGGCACTGTGGCTGACCGCAGGATTTGCGTTTTTCGGAAAAAACGTTTTTAATATGATACCGCTTACAATCGGTGTTTGGCTCTATTCCAGATATAGAAAAGAACCATTTTCAAATTATACGCTTGCATCATTGCTTGTAGCAACGCTTTCTCCTGTAGTTAGCGAAATGAGCTTTCTAGGGGTCTTTAGTATGCCGATAGAAATATTATTCGGTGTTCTAATCGGATTTGTTATTGGATTCATATTCCCGCCAATATCTTCACATATGGTGCGTGCTCATAGTGGATATGACCTGTATAGTATGGGTTTTGCAGGAGGGCTTATAGCAACTATTGTTGCAACGACAGCACGTGGCATGGGGCATGTGATTGTACCGGCAACCGAAACGAGTTATGGGTATAATCTTCCCTTGGCAATAATGTTATATGTGTTCGCTGCAGCAATGATTATTACCGGACTTGTTACTGGTGATGAAGATAGTATTGGCGGAAACATTAAAGCAAGCTTTAAAGAGTATTTAAAGTTTCATAAACACTCCGGTCGCCTTATTACGGATTTCTTTTTTCTATATAAAAACAGCATTTATATAAATATGGGCATTCTTGGCGCAGTTGCAACGACCATCGTTTTAGTGCTGGGAGCGCAGTTTGAGGGAATAGTAATGGCGGCAGTTTTCACAATTGTTGGTTTTGCGTGCTTTGGTAAACATATCATGAATTCAATCCCAATAATGATTGGAGCAGGATTATCAGCACATTTTAATACCGTTGGATATATAACAGATTCTGCAAATATTGCAGCGATATTGTTCGCATCTGCCCTTGCACCTATTGCTGGGAAATTCGGATGGATATGGGGCATCGTTGCCGGCTTCTTACATGTCAGTGTTGCAATGTTTGTTGGAGAACTTAATGGAGGATTAAACCTATATAATAACGGGTTTGCAGCAGGATTTATAGCAATGTTCCTGATTCCTGTTATTACAGTGTCTGAAAGGATGCGAAAAAATCATGAAGAATAAATTTGAACTAGCACTTAGAATTACAAGCGATTTGATGACATATTGCCACAATCATGGCGCGACTGATTACAAGACAAAGATGAATGAAGGCGAAGATGCGATTACTTTTTTAGTTCAAGGACACCCAGTTAATATATCGGAAGCGCAACTTGAAGATGTAAATAAAAAGTTGCACGCACCACGTCAACGGGATGTCGAGAATGATTTCTGGGAGCTTATCGGTGAGTCAGAAGATTTTTGCGAATTAATGCTGGTCGGTATGTCATGTGACAGTGCCGAAGTTGAATATGAAAACGAGCGATTGACGTTTACGCTATTACGGTATTTGTAGGGTAAGGGCGATAAATTATGGAGGAAAAGATGATGAGCAAAATTGAAATGAAGATACCCCTTGTTGAGATGGATGGAGATGAGATGACACGTGTGCTTTGGCAGCTTATTAAGGATAAGCTCATCACACCATTTGTCGAGCTTAAAACCGAATACTATGATCTTGGTTTGCAATACCGAAACAAAACAAAAGATCAAGTAACAATCGATTCCGCTGAAGCAACAAAGAAGTATGGTGTTGCTGTTAAATGCGCAACGATAACGCCGAATCATCAGCGTATGGAGGAATATCCTGAGCTTACTGAAATGTGGAAATCACCAAATGCCACAATTCGTGCAATCCTTGATGGGACAGTCTTTAGAGCGCCGATTATTCTAGAATGTATTCAACCCACAGTATGCACATGGGAGAAACCCATAACAATTGCAAGACACGCTTATGGGGATGTATATAAGGCTGCTGAATTAGTGACTGAGGAAGCCGGCGAATGCATTCTTACCTTTATAGGTGAAAGTGGCACAGAGAAAAGCGTTCAAGTACATAAATCAGATGGACCTATGGTGCTTCTCGCACAACATAATACTGATGAAAGCATCAGAAGTTTTGCACGTTCATGTTTTCGTTATGCAATAGATACGAAGCAAGATGTGTGGTTTTCTACAAAAGATACAATTTCAAAGGCATATGATGGACATTTTAAAGCGGTGTTTGAAAGTGAGTTTGAAGCATTCAAAGATGAATTTGACAAACTTGGGCTAGAGTATTTCTATACACTAATAGACGATGCCGTTGCGCGTGTTGTTCGCTCCAAAGGCGGCTTTATTTGGGCATGTAAGAACTATGATGGCGATGTTATGAGTGATATGGTTAGTTCGGCATTTGGTTCCCTTGCAATGATGACGAGTGTGCTTGTTTCGCCTGATGGCAAGTATGAATACGAAGCCGCGCATGGCACAGTAACAAGGCACTATTATAGATATTTAGATGGTCAGCGTACGTCAACAAACCCTGTTGCAACAATATTTGCCTGGACAGGTGCGTTGCATAAGCGCGGTGAGCTTGACAATTTACCGGAACTTATGGAGTTTGCATGCAGACTTGAAGCTGCAACATTGGAAACTATGCGCTCGGGAACATTGACCGCCGATCTTGCCGGATTGGTCGAGCCGGGTTTTGAAGCGACAGTTGCGGATTCATGGGAGTTCATCGACGCAATTGCCGCCAGGATGTAAGAGTTTAGGAGACCATACTGGAGAATTATTTTGCTGTCCACTTCCAACAGAATACCAAGAAAGTGAAGGATTGGTCAAAGCCAAATGAAGTTCTACTTTTTATAACTATGCTCAGGTTCTGCAACAATAAGTTTGTTGATGCTGTCATCGTATGGGGTGAATTCAACTTTAAGTTTCATGTTCATTGCGTTAGCAAGGCGTTTTAGTGTTTTTAGCGATGGGTTGCCGTTTCCATTCTCCAATTTGCTGATGTCGCCTTGTGCTATACCGGAGCGCTCTGATATCTGCTTTTGTGTAAGTCCTGAACTGATTCTCGCATCAATCATAGCGTCAATAATTGCAAACTCTGGATCAAGTGCTTCGTACTCTCTGCGAAACTCAGGATTCTCTAGTTGCTCATCTACATATTTGTCAAAATCAGTCATCTGTATTTTCCTTCCTATTCAAAAAACACCTTCTGTAGCGTTTAGCTTTTTGTATTTCATCAGGTGGAGTTTTATTTGTCTTCTTGATGAATCCATGGGTCAAAATTGCTCGACGCCCAACTATGAAAAAATATAGGACACGAGAAATGTTATTGCCAACTTGTGATCTAAATTCAAATATTCCATCGTCTAGGTGCTTAGAATATGGTTCTCTAAGTTCTGTGCCTTTTGCCTTGAATGTCTGAATTACTCTAATCATTTTTGCTCGCATTTTGTTGTCAAGTTTGTCTAAAAATTCTTCTGCAGGCTTTGCTCCATCTGTTTTTGTGTAGAACTCAATTGTGAACTTGCTAATTGTCATCGCCCCATTTGCATGTAGATTTACAAACACATTATATAGGATATATACTATATTGTCAAGAAGTGCATTTCGGCGCTCCCTAATCCAAAACCGTGGAAGCAGAAGAACCGTCCCCGTGCTTCATGCTTCGCGTGCTGATTCAAAATGCTGAAAGCGTCCAAAAATACGCAAATTGTAGCATATTGCACAAAAATTTCGGTGTTTTTTTGCTATTCCATTTTTATTTATTTCTTGATATACTAAAGTGGACTAAAAAAGTAAAGATTATAGGATGCCGCTGAAGGATGGTTACAATATGGGAAAACTCATGAGTATTTCACGTCCACATAGAATCAGAAAAATAAAAGGCATTTCTCCACCTCATCATAAGAATACTGAGTTTAGCAAAGTGGTGAAACTTCCGCTTACGGCTGTTGTAAACATCCCGATGAAAATGCATTCGGGCAAACCAGCTATTCCCATTGTAAATGTAGGTCAGGATGTTAAGGTAGGGCAACTCATTGGTGAAATGGGTGGTTACGTTTCGGCTCCCATACATTCCAGTGTTTCAGGATGCGTGCAAAGCATAAACATGCATGATGCTGTTACGGGTCAAGATTCTGTATCCATAACCATTGCATCTGATGGTTTACAAACAATGTACCCTGATATAAAGCCGCCAAAAGTAACGACATTACAAGAGTTCTACGATGCAGTTAGAGACTCCGGTACTGTTGGACTTGGTGGCGCAGGTTTTCCGGCAGCACCAAAGCTTGCTATTAAAAATCTTGATGAGCTTGATTATATTTTAATAAATGGTGCAGAATGTGAGCCGTATGTCACTTCCGATACACGCGCAATGGTTGCAGATTACAAGAATGTGTATGGTGGTGTAAAATTATTATTGGAATATATGAAACCCAGGAAAAAGATATATATTTGTATTGAGGATAATAAACCTGAAGCAATACGTGTTATGGAAGAAGTTTTTGCTGATGAGGAAAAAGTTGAAGTTTTCGTCCTTCCCACATCATACCCACAAGGAGAGCGGAAAGTTCTTGTTTATAACGTAACAGGAAGAATTGTGCCGGAAGGTGCGCGTCTTGCAGATGTTGGTGTCATTGTAACGAATGTTACGACAATCGCTGTTTTTGCAAGATATATTGCGACAGGGATTCCACTCATAAATAAAATTGTTACAGTTGATGGCTCGGCAGTCAGAAATCCACAAAATTTGCTCGTGCCAATCGGAACTCCGATACGTGAGCTTTTTGATTTTTGTGGTGGTTTTCCTGATGGTGAGCCGAGGAGGATAATTGTTGGTGGTCCCATGATGGGGTACGCTCAACCCAGTCTGGATGCTCCGATTGTGAAAACGACGAATTGCGTACTTGCATGCCATGAAACGGACGATGCGGCACTCATGTTGACGGCTTGCATAAAATGCGGAAGATGTCTAACGGCATGTCCAATGCGCTTGATGCCACCGAATATTGAATCAGCATACTCGATTAAAAATTATGATGCACTTAAACACTTCAAAGTTAACATGTGTGTTGAGTGTGGCAGCTGTGCATATGTATGCCCGGCGAAACGACCTTTGGTGCAGGTAATGCAACTGTCAAAGGAAGCACTTTGGCTGCAAAAATAACATAGGAAATGGATGCAATATATGGACAAGTTAACTGTATCGGTATCACCACATATACATGATAATTCTTCGACCAGACGCATAATGATTGATGTGTTGATTGCGCTTGTTCCGGCGTTGGTTGCATCGATATTGATTTTTGGGTGGCGCGTTGCGTTAGTTGTTGCGGTATGTGTGTCATCATGTGTTTTATTTGAATGGCTATTTGAAAAAATCACTAAAAGACCGAATACAATAGGTGATTATTCTGCGTGCATTACGGGTACGCTATTAGCGTTCAATCTGCCTGTTACGATACCATTATGGCAGGCAGTATTCGGTAGTGCAATTGCAATAATACTTGTGAAGCAGCTCTTTGGTGGACTTGGTAAGAACTTTGCAAACCCGGCTATTACAGCACGTATTGTTATGTTTCTCGCATTTGCAACAACTATGACGAACTGGTATTCTCCTAATGAGGGCACTTCGCTGTGGGTATATCCGATTGATGGTGTGGCAGGCGCGACACCGCTTGCGCTAATGTACCGCACAGCTGATACTGCTCCTTTTGCTTTTTTGCGAAGTGCAAATGTTGAAGGTTTGCCAAGCATATGGAACATGTTTATTGGTGTAAGAGGCGGAAGCTTGGGTGAAACGAGTAATCTGGCTCTGCTTGTCGGCGGTATTTATCTTATAATTCGCAGAGTAATCACATGGCATGCTCCACTGACATTCATAGCTGTAGTATTTGTCCTATCAGCGCTTTTAGGTCAAAATCCTATATACCATTTATTTGCAGGGGGCTTGTTCTTAGGGGCAATATTCATGGCAACAGATTACGTGACCACACCACAAACTAATTTGGGCAGAGTGTATTTTGGTATTGGGGCAGGGCTTCTAACTGTGATAATACGTGTTTATGGAAGTTATCCTGAGGGTGTTTCGTTTGCCATATTGTTTATGAATATATTGACTCCATATATCAACAAATTCACGGAAACAAAGCCACTTGGGGGTATGAAAGTTTGAAAAGAACATATGTAATGCCACTTCTTGTGTTGACTCTTATATGTGTGGTTGTTTCGGTTGCATTGGCTATTATGCATTCGATTACTGAACCAATAATTACCGAGGCTGCACACGAGCGTGCGCAAATAGCAATGTTGGAAACATTACCGGATGCAACAGGTTTTGAGCAGATATCGGCATATGATTTCGATGGAATCCCTGTATCAATAAGAGAGATGTATAGAACGTCAAACAATGTCGGGTATATATTCATCGCAGCTGTCAGAGGATTTGGTGGGGATATAACAGTTATAGCCGGAGTTGACAACGATGGCAGAATAATTAGCTCATCGACCCTCTCGCATTCTGAAACGAGAGGCATTGGAAATTTTATTGAGGAAGAGTGGTTTATCGGGCAATTTATTGGGTTAAGAAACAATTTTGAAGATGTAGATACAATCGCAGGAGCAACAATAACGAGAGATGCATTTATACACGCAATTGAAGATGTACTTATTGCGTTTGAGATAGTGAGAGGGTAGGGCTGCGAGGGCGCGGCATCCTTGACCCGCAGAATGACGAAGCGTGAGAGGTGATGTTAAATGAAACTAAGTAAAAAAGATATTTTCACACGTGGGATTATTAAAGAAAACCCTGTTCTTGTGCTGCTTCTGGGATTGTGTCCTGCGCTTGCTGTGTCCACACAGGCAGAAAATGCTATAGGGTTGGGACTTGCAACTACATTTGTTCTTCTTGGTTCGAATGTTGTGATTTCGATTTTACGTGGTATTATTCCCGGAAGAACGCGCATACCATGCTATATTGTGCTCATCGCCAGCTTTACTGTGCTTGCGAAGATGGCAATCGAGGCATATGCTCATCCGCTTTACCAAGCACTTGGGATATTTCTGCCGCTTATTGCTGTAAATTGCATTATTTTTGCTCGTGCGGAGATGTTTGCTAGTAAGAATAAAGTAATTGATTCAGTTGTAGATGCATTGGGAACAGGAGCAGGATTTACGCTTGCATTACTGGCGATTGCGTCTGTACGTGAGATTTTAGGTAGTGGCTCATGGTTTGGGATGTCAATTCCTTGGCTTGAGCATAATCATGCAATGATATTTACACTTGCTCCGGGTGGATTTATAGTTCTGGCATGTTTGCTTGCTGTGGTGAATAAGGTTTCAAAAGAGCGAAAGGTTGCAAGAGAGTTTAATTGCGCAACCTGTCCGGCTGCGGAGGCTTGTGGCAGAGCAGGAGAGTGCTAGAATTTAGGGGTTAGAACGAAATGCTCATACAAGAAAGGTAAAGTTGCAATTATGGATTTTAGAGCTTTGATTGTTATAATGATGAGTGCGGTGCTTGTTAATAATTATGTGCTGCGCCAGTTTCTTGGTGTATGTCCGTTTCTTGGTGTTTCGAGGGATTTCAAGAGTTCCGTCGGGATGGGGTTTGCGGTTATTTTTGTCATGATGTTGGCAACGACTGTGACTTGGCCTATTCAGATATTCTTGCTTAATACAAGTGGGCTTGAGTTTATGCAAACAGTTGTGTTCATTTTGGTTATTGCTACACTTGTTCAGCTTGTTGAGGTTGTTTTGAAGAGGTATTTTCCTGCGTTGTTTGCGTCATTGGGTGTATATTTGCCGCTTATGACTACGAACTGTGCTGTGCTTGCGGTTACCATTTCTAACATTAATCAGGGGTATACTTATGCCGAAGCTCTTGTGCATGCACTTGGTGCGGGGCTTGGATTTTTGCTTGCGATGGTGCTGTTTACGGGTGTGAGGACACAAACTGAGTCTGCTGATCCACCTGAGGCTTTCAAAGGTATTCCAATAACCTTGATTTCAGCAGCACTTTTGTCGCTTGCATTTTTTGGTTTTGATGGTGTTATTGAGAATATATTTAGGTAGGTGGAAAAGGTAATGTCGAATAGTCATGAAAAACTAACGCCATTCTGCGACTTCGCGCAGAACAGAATGACGAAAATGGCGGAGGGATAGAAAGTGAAGCAAGAGAACCGTCCCCTTGCTTCGTCTAGATAGAGGGTTTTGTATGGACACTATATTTGTTGCTATAATTTCATTTTCTGCGATTGGATTGATTTGTGCAGTGACTATTACTGTTGCTTCTAAGCTGATGTTTGTTAAAGTTGACTTCAATGTGGAAAAAGTTCGTAAGTGTTTGCCCGGAGCTAATTGTGGAGCTTGTGGGTATAGTAGTTGTGATATATATGCCGAGGTTGTTTCAAAGGGAGAGGTTGCGACGAATCTTTGTTTGCCGGCAGGTGAAGCAGGCTTTGAAGCTATAAATGAGATTCTTGGAGTCAAGACAAGTGAGGGGCTTGCTAAAATGACTGCTGTTGTGCAGTGTTTGGGTGATACTAATACAGTCAAGGATAAGATGAAGTATGTTGGCATTAGTACATGTTTCGCCGCCAAACAGCTTTTTGGTGGGCAGGAGTCTTGTACTTTTGGTTGCTTGGGACTTGGTGATTGTGTAGCTGTGTGCCCGAGTGATGCAATATGTGTAAAGGGCCGGCTTGCTCGTATACATCCGGATAGGTGTAGTGGTTGCGGTGTTTGTGCCAAAGTTTGTCCAACCAATGTCATTGCTATTGAACCGGAGCCTTTGCATGTTGCTGTAAGATGCAAGAGCAAGGAGAGAGGCAAAGCTGTAAGGCAAAAATGCTCACGAGGATGTATTGGTTGTAAAAAATGTGAAACGGTATGTCCTGTTAAAACGATTCAGGTTGTTGATTCATTGGCGGTTATTGATCATACATTATGCTATGGATGCAAAGAATGCGTGGATGTTTGTATTGTTAAGTGTATTCTTTAACGCAGGTTGAAATTCTACAGAAATTATTGTAGAATTTGTAGATGTTTGAGGGGAGATGATTTTGTGCCAAGAATTCAGTCAAGTATAGACCTTCGGAATAATAATGAAATATCTGATGAAATGCTTAATGGAAAGCTTGAATTATATCGATTATTGGATGAAGGACGTGCAGCAGCAAAAGCCGGGCATAAACGTCCGTATGAAGATGTATTTGATGACCTCGAGCAAGCAGAATGAAAAGAATATCACTTATTATAATCATAGTAATGCTATTAACCTTACTCAGTGGGTGTGCGGAACGAACAGTGCAGTTGAGTGAGACGCGGTTATTAATGGACACCTATGGCACAATCACAATTCATGGAGATATTGACCCAGAGTTACTTGACGATGCATTTGCACTAATCGAGGAGCTTGAGGGTCTATTTAGTATGACCATTGAGGGTAGTGATGTGTGGCGCATTAATAACTCCGGTGGAGAAGCGGTACAGGTTGATGCGAGGACAATTGAACTTATTACTACAGGGCTTGAGTTTGCCGAATTGTCAGATGGTATGTTTGATATAACCATTGGTAGGTTGAGCCGGTTGTGGGATTTTGGTGCGGCTGCAAGTGATATTGCATCGTTGGAATCACGTGTTCCATCTGTGCTCACCATAAAAGAGGCTCGCGAGACCATCAATAGCGATCAAATGAATGTAGCTGAGAATACAGTACAGATAGTGAACTCCGATGCATGGATAGATCTCGGAGCTATTGCAAAGGGCTTCATTGCTGACAGTGTTGCCGAGCTTCTGATTGACCGCGGTGTCTCTGGTGCACTCATTGATTTGGGTGGTGATGTTGTTGCAGTTGGATATAGACAAGATGGCACCGTTTGGCGAATTGCGTTACAATTACCTTTCGGTAATCCTGGTGAGCGGATTGGTGTTGTTGAGGTTAGCGGAGTGGCTGTAGTTGCTTCGGGGATATATGAGCGTCAGTTTGAAGAAAATGGTATTATATACCATCATATACTCGATCCAACAACAGGTATGCCTGTTATAACAGATATTGTAAGTGCAACAATTGTTGCAGAAAATGCACTGATTGGTGAGGGGCTTTCTACGATTGCAATACTTGTTGGTAGTGAAAGAGCCTTGGAACGATTTGAGCAAGTCCAAGGTTTTATTGGTGCTGTACTAGTGCTTGATAGCGGGGAAGTGCTTACAATTGGTGATGTGGAATTGATAGTATGAATAAATCAGAAAGAACTATAAAATTATCAAATAGATTCTGGATGCTCATGCTTGGTGTAATTGTGATAATATCAGCTATTATAGCCGTGCTGCTTTGGCGAGTGCCTGCTGATTATGCGCGTATTTATCATGATAATGTTTTGGTGGATGTTATTAATCTGACCACTGTTACAGAGCGTCGGGAAATTGAAATAACGAGGGATAATGCGAATAATGTAGTTGTAATCGAATATGGACGTGTTCGCATGGAATGTGCAAATTGCCCTGACGGCATATGTGTTCGTCGGGGTTGGGTTAGTGGTGGTTTAATACCAATTGTATGCTTGCCAAATCGAGTGGTTATTGTATTCGATAGTAGTGATAATGATGTGGATGCAGTAGTAGGGTAGTATGATGATGAGACGAGTGAACGTAAGAAGACTAACGCTAATGGCAATACTAACTGCGATAGCTTTGATAATATTTATTATTGAGGCACAAATTCCCATGCCTATCCCTGTGCCGGGTGTTAAGCTGGGGCTTGCAAATGCTGTAACGCTGTTTGCACTATTTTATGGTGCAAAAGTGCGAGGTGAAAACTTGCACAACGGCGCGTCAAGGATGCCGCGCCCTATTAATGTGCAAATCCCATACATTAAACATCCCTCTGCCTCATCGCCATCCCTCACAACAATCAACGTATTCACTATACTCTTATGTCGTATTTTACTTGGTGCGATTTTTACAGGAAGACCTATTGTTGTCGTATACAGTTTAGTGGGCGGCATACTTGGCTTTGTGGCACAAATTATTATGAAACGGTTTGTTTCATCGAAACAAATATGGGTTTGCGGTGCATTTGGTGCTGTTTTTCACAATATTGGTCAAATAGTGGCAGCTATGGTAATAACCGGAACACCTGCAATAATCATGTATCTGCCGATACTGATTATCGCAGGTGTTTTTACCGGAGTGTTAACGGGTTTGATAGCGCAGTTAACGTTATCGCGATTATTTTCTTAATTTCAATGGGACACACGGGATTAGTTCGTTGATTTATTTACGTGTATTTGTGCATTTGATAAAACATTTAGTTCACTAAAGATTTGAATTAACTGACATTGTGAAATTCGCGTTCATGTAGTTTGATTCGGCTTTCCATTATGTAGATATCCTTAAACCCTTCTCGAATGCTTAATTTAATGTCACTTACATCACTCTTTAGCTGCGCCACATCAATTTCGAGTTTTTTCTGACCCTGTTGTAGACGACATACATTGAATTCAAGTTTTGTAACATCTTTACGTAAATCGACCACATCGGTTTTTAGTACAGCGACATCGGTTTTTAGTTCAGCGACATCGGTCTTTAGTTCAGCGACATCGGTTTTTAGTTCAGCGACATCGGTCTTTAGTTCAGCGACATCGATCTTTAGTACAGCGACATCGATCTTTAGTACAGCGACATCGGTCTTTAGCTCAGCGACATCCGTTCTTAATTCTGCTTGACCCTGCTCAAGTCGAGCTAATGAATCTAATACTCTTTCTTCAAAATTCATTACAATCAACTCCTTTGACTGCAACTATATCACAAAAGCTTTCTACAAATCAATACACATTTGAAGCAAAAATACGTTGAAAAACCACATAATAACTATAAAACTTCTAATAAGGGTCTGTTACTAACTAAACTTGACATCTTGCCTTGTCTTTTTGCCGCCATGCTACGCGGTAAAACCTTGAAAGGCCACAGGCATTACTGCGGTTTTTCCACGTAGCCTGGACAACAAAAATCCTGTGGCGATATTGT
>WQWL01000078.1 GCA_009785345.1 Oscillospiraceae bacterium | reverse complement strand
CTTTTCTAAAGAGGGCAAGGGTTGGATGTATCGTTCCTTGCCTTCTTTAGCAAAGAAGGTGGCCCCGCGGGTCGGATGATTTGAGCCTTTATGCTACGGATAACCTTAAGTTGCTTGCATTGGACGATCGCCCCTACGAACAAACTCATGCTGAACTATTAATGTTTAGTATCATACTAATCACGACAGACGCTGCCTATGCAAAGGTGCAAGTGGTCATCTACCACTTGCACCTTTATTTTGTACGTTTTAGTTGAAGCGCTTGTTCTTGTTTTTACGGGCTGCTTCAGATTTCTTGCGGCGTTTGACACTGGGACTTTGATAATACTCTTTTTTTCTTAAATCCGAGAGGACGCCGGACTTGGCACAGTTACGCTTAAATCTTTTTAACGCACTATCAAGAGACTCATTATCTTTGATGTGTACTTCCGACATGTTTTCTTCCCTCCCTCCGAAACGTGCAAACGCACGAGTTAAACTATCACATATTTTGCTGTGGTCAACATTGATATTATATTTATTGAGTATACAGTTGTCAATAGTTTTTTACAAATTTACTATCCTTCTACTTCAACATCCTCTACGAGTTCAATATCATCAGTTACATCTTCACCCAAAACTTCATCTACTGTGATGCTTGTTTCTTCGACTTCTGCAGGTGCATCTGAGCCTAAGAAGCCAGGAATTGTCATCCCTGCCATTTTGAACATTTCATTAAGTGGCGGGATTGAACGCATCATGCCTGAGAGAAAATTTGATGTTGTTGGAGAACCACCATCTCCACTCATTGAATCCCAAACAGTAATCTTGTCGATTTGTAGATTCTTAATAGCTTCGACTTGGATTTTCACAAGATCTTCTAGCTTATCAGCAATCATTAGCTGAACTGCAGCATTTGGATCTCCACCGGCTGCATCAACAACTTTACCGAAACCAGTAGCTTGCTTTTCAAGAATCTCTTGAATACCACGGGCTTGAGCTTCCATGCGAGAGTATATCGCATCTGCATCACCTTGCGCACGACGTCTTGTTTGTTCAGCATCAGATTCAGCTTCAAGTTCTTTGCGTTCTTTTGCAATTTTTGCATTAACAATAACGTCTGCTTGACCTGTCGCGGCATCTCTATCTGCTCTGGCCTGTTCAGCAGCTCTTTGTGCTGCATATGCTTCTTCCAAAGCACGAGCTTCTGCAGTACGTTCTGCTGCAGTTGCACGTCTTAGAGCTTCAGCTTCCATTTCACGCCTGGTAGCATCCGACTGAGCTATGAATGCTTTTGATTCATTCTCACCTTCTACAGCCTTAGCATCAGATGCTGCAACTGAGATTCTTTCATCTCTAACAGCTTTTGAAGCACCGATAGAACCGTCACGATTCTTTTCAGCAACGCTTTGCTTGGCATCATTGATTGCTTTTGCAGCAGCTTCTTTACCAAGAGCTTCAATATAGCCTGATTCATCATTAATATCTGTTACGTTAACGTTGATAAGGCGAAGTCCGATTTTTTTGAGTTCTGTTTCGACATTGTGGGAAACAGCTTCAAGGAACTTGTCGCGGTCTGTGTTAATCTCTTCAATTGCCATAGTTGCAATTACAAGTCTTAACTGACCAAACATAATGTCTCTTGCAAGCTCTTGAATTTCCATTGTTTTCAGACCAAGCAAACGCTCTGCTGCATTTTGCATGACACCTGTTTCAGTTGAAATACCTACAGTAAAACGTGATGGGACATCAACACGAATGTTTTGCTGTGATAGTGCTTTTGTCAGTTCAACATTTATTGTCATCGGTGTCAAGTCCATGTATTGGAATGATTGAAATACAGGCCAAATAAATGCTGCACCACCATGGATACATTTCGCTGATCGTGGACTGCCGTCTGAGTTTGAACCAACTTTACCATAAATGACCAAAACCTTGTCTGATGGACATTTGCGGTAACGCGAAAGGATTAGCAATAGCAATGTGAAAACAAATACTGCTGCTACAATTAAAAGAATCACTGCGGCTTCACTCATAATATACTCTCCTTAATTTTTATTCATTTACCTATAGGACTTACAATTAAACAATCACCATTTGTAATTGCATTAACTACTACTTTTGTATTAGGCATTAAATCTTCATCATTATCAGTTACTGCATCTAGCTCAACGAAACGCTCTTGTAAGAGCATGGTGACCTTTCCTCTATCTGAACGCTTGGAAGGAATTCTCATATATACTTCTGCTTCTTTGGATATTGCATTTTTCAAACTGATATTACCACTTGTTTGCATTTTCAATGCAAGTCTAATCACAATGGCCGCAAGAAGCAACGCACATACACCTGCAAATAGCGAAATTTGAATAGCCCAAAATGGATGCAATCCTGCTGCGAGTGCCGCGAGTCCTGCCCATCCACCGAGTGCAAAGAATGCTACTATCCCACGTATCGTAAATATTCTAAAAATACTTGCATTGCCACAATTACTTGCTTCTGCTGCGTCATAATCAGTTTCCGCGTCTACGTCATCAGCATCAACATCTGTGTCACTATCACTTCCAAATCCAATACCAATAATCATTAGAATTAATTGTAATATCATGATTACAGTCATTGGTATCGCTGCACTAGCCATAATTTGACCTATCAGCCCAAGATCATTCCACCAAATACTAAACCATTCCATATCGTTTTAAGTCACTAGAGCTTTACACATTATGTGACACTCAGGGATGACTTTGCCTCCTTCCTGTTCAATCATTTCAATCTTCTTCCGTAACTCTACTTCGTATTTCTTCTCACATACCAAGGTTTATTTTGTTGTTTCTTTTCTTCTGATTCCATCTCTTTTTCTTTTGCTTCTTCTATTGGCGCATTATTTCGTGTTTCTTCGTCATGGTCGATTATAATTCTCTCGACACTACTTATATCCCACTCACGTAATGCTTGACTTACAGTTTTACGTGATTCATTGGTATCATCTATTGTTTCAACAGGTTCATCTTCTACCACAGGCTCTTGGCTAATATCAAAATTTGGTAATGGTTTCGCCACTGGTTCCGATTTTTCTTCCGGGTTACTAAGCTCGCCTAATATCAGCTCAAGCATTGCCTCAACTCTGCGTTTTACATCAGTGCAGACACATGCAAAAATCATAAGAGTAAGTGCTTTTCTTATTCTGATTCGAGAATCAGGGTTTGGATCGCTATAATCTTTAATTACATTGTTGATAACTGCTTCAACACCGCTTTTAGAGTGATCTTCTGATTGAGCACTTTGCTTCAATGCTTCACACAGATAGCTATACAGGGTACTCTCCTTAATGATTGGCTCCTCACTATCTTGAACGTCCCCATTAACATATTTCATTAAATTTGCAATATGTTCTAGCTTGATACATTCTTTTAGTGCATTAATAATAAGTATGCGAGCAATATGAACCTCTTCATATTTTTTGCCAACAGGATGTTCTACCCATCCCCTTTTAACCCAGTTTTGGATTGTTGAACCCTCAAGTCCGGTCACAGAACATACTTGTGAAAGACTTAAACCACCTGTCGCTTCAAGTAACATTTCAATTTTTGCAAATCCTTTGTCATCCGGACTACCGGGTTGAATTTTCGCATTTGCAGGCATATTGTCTGTCCTCCTGTGTACCCACGTCATTCTGCGGGTCGTCGCAGAATAATGTTAGTTTTTCATAGACCATTTGACATTGACGTATGTAATGTCAATAAAATATTGAGTTCTATGATTCTCATTTCATCGTACAATACATGGTATCACAGGTTCGCACGAACTGCAACACAAATTTCAAAAAAATGCATCTGTTTTATCAGATAATACAGATACATAGGCAAGGTTTTCATATTAAATTTATTTGTCCGTATCTTCGTTTGCGTTAAACACTATTTCAACTACGAACAAATCCCCTGTTGCTTGTATTTCAAATTGTCCGTCCATTAGCTCAACAAGGTTCTTCGCAATATACAGTCCTAAACCGCTCCCTTCTGATTGTCGTGCTTTGTCTCCTCTTATAAATTGCTCCGTCAAGGTTTTTCCATCGTAATCTATCGGTAATTCAGACGTGTTTTTAATCGAAATGATAATCCTATCATTTTCACGTGCTATAATTTCGGCAAACACACGAGTTCCTGTAAGTGCATATTTAGAAACATTGGAAAATAAATTTTCTAATACACGCCATAGGTGTCGGCTGTCTGCATTGATAAATGTCGATTCTTCAGGTTGCTTTAACACGACAGTCAAATCACGCTCAATAAACTCGTTATCAAACTCACCTGAAATTTGACCAAGAATCTCGCCAAGATTTATAGCCTCAATTGTGATATCCTCGTTATTACTACCCACCTTGGACGCATACATCAGATCTTCTATCAAAATTTTAAGTCGATCTGCCTTTCTGTCCAGAACAGATACGTATTCAGACGCTTCATCTTCTAATGAAGTTTTCTTTAGCAAATCAATATAGTTTATTACCGAAGTTAAAGGTGTTCGTATATCATGAGATACATTGGTTATCAACTCACTTTTGAATTGCTCTGCTCTGACTTTTTCAGCACTTGCCTCGTCATATTTTTTAGAAAGTGTGAGCGCAAAGGTTACGAAATATGTTGTTGAAATCAAGATGAGCAGTGAAAATAGAAATATCAATTCTGCAGGCACAATTGAATGTATATCAACAATGTGCAGAATATGAGAGGGAAGAAATTCATCATCGAAGAATGGCGTTGTTTCTAACCATGTTTGTCTATCTTGCACCCAAAAGGGGGTAGCCGTAGCTCTTGTCATGATTTCTTGCGTCGCTGTAAATAACACAAAGAAACTGCCAAGTAATAAAAGTGAAAGTAATAAACTAAGTGGCTTCCAAATAGGATATATACGAAAATAGTGAACCCAATACAACGTTTTCATAATAGTTTTATCACGAATACGTGCAACTAGCTCTGTTATCGCCAAAACAGCAAATGTGAATGAAATAAGTGGTAGCCCAATTATTACATAGGGTTGTATATCAAAAACTGCATACCGTTGTGCATAAATTATTTGAAGATAAGAAAATGAGAAAAGCGCAATTAGCGTTGTTAAAATAAATATCAACATCAAATCAAGATTTCGCCACATAATAAAAATTTTCACTTCATCCTGTTTTGGTTTTGTTTTCCATATAGAAAATAGTAAAAGTCCGCCACAAATACAGAATAATATTGCATAAATCACGATATTCCGTCCGAAAAATACACCTTCATTTGTAGGTCTATGCATGATAGAACCCGCGTTGAATGCAAACTCGACAGCGCGGTCAAATGTAATATTTATTGAACGAAGCAAAAAAATTGCTAAAACGAAGCTACTGAGAAACAGAAATAATTTCGCAAACGGAGAACATAATACTTTAATCATATTTTGTTACCTTATAGCCTAACCCGTAGATCACTTTTAAATATTTAGGCTCTTTCGGATTGATTTCAATTTTTTCACGAATATGCCGAATATGCACCGATATAGTACGAGATACATGATATGCAGGTTCTCCCCATACAGCTTCATAAATTTGTTCTGATGAAAATACTTGTTCCATATTTGACATCAGAAGCTTCAGGATATTATATTCCAAAGCGGTGAGTTGTGTTTCCTCACCGTCTACAGTTACTAATTTACGTTTATCATCCAGAATTAACTCACCTGTTTGGTAAACATCACTATCATTCTGTAGTTGTAATGCTCCATCCATACCACCTAATCGTGAATATCGGCGAAGTGCAGCTTTTACTCGCGCCATTAACTCTACAGGATTAAATGGCTTTGTTATATAGTCATCTCCACCCATGTTTAATCCTAGAATCCTATCAGTATCTTCTGTTTTTGCAGACAAGAATAATATAGGCAAATTGCTGATTTCACGGATTTTAACTGCAGCTCCAATACCATCTAATTTCGGCATCATAACATCGAGAAGTATGAGGTGAACAGTCTGATTTTTTACTGCTTCTACTGCATCAATTCCTGTCTGTCCGCGTATAACATTATATCCCTCTTGCTGTAAATATATTTCTAGCGCAGATAGTATATCCGTATCATCGTCACAAATTAGTACTGTATATTTCAAATCTAATAGTCATCCCTTTCAATGTTCATCTCCATGTTGTAACAATATATCCACCTGTATTAGCTGAAGAAACCCAAAAGTTCATATTTTCCGGCACAAAAATTATACCATCATGTGGAGTTTGGTACAAGATATAGTAAATATTCCCGTCAAATTCTGTCCGTATAACGTCATTTTCTTTCAAATATTCTATATATTCTTCCAACACAAAACTATGTATTCCCATATACCAAGCATGCAATCGTCCTACATATCGAAAATGCCAAGGTTCATATGGAACACCGGTAATATGTTGTCTATCTTCGGGATAACGTAGGATAAAGCCAAAATCTGGAGCATTTTCTCTGAGCCATGCGGCTTCCGCAGAACCTCTCATACTCGATGAGCCATCACCTGATAAAATGTCTGCCGCAAGCCCAATTTGATGCTCACTATGTCCCGGAGGCATAACATAATCGCTATTTGCCATATTTACATATAGCCTGCTCTGATCTTCATGACTGCGATAACCACTTGCAATAAATAGATCGTTGATTCCCGAGCTTTGTGCATGTGCAAATAGCTCTCCCATAGCATAAAATGCTGTTTCATGCAGCTTTACATTAACTCCACTCACATTCATATCAGGCCAAACCGTTGTGAGTCGCGTATGACAGGTATGATTTGTTATAGCCAGATCCCGATTTACAAGCTTCAAATATTGTGTATCTGTAATTTCCGCTATATGCATCTCCCTTGTAAATGGTGGGATGGCTATAGGTGCAGCAACACTTGACATTTCGTTGATTCGCCCATGTGATGAAAATCGTGATGCTTCAACCACAGCGCCTCTTATTCTGTCTGGCATCATATAATTTTCTTCATTACTGCTTATCAAATAAATTGTACCTGCTAAAAACAACACTAGCATTGAAATTATAAACAATATACTCACAGGCTTTATTCTGTTCGACTTTCTTTTGTATATCAAAACTGCCCCTCCTATTTTCAGGTTGAGAGCAGTTTATCAACGAAATTCAAAATATACTGATGTGAAAAGTTAATGTTTTCTTAAGTTTTGTTTAACGAAATTAATTCTACAGCACCATCCTATTAATCGCAAGTTAATAATAGACTTTTTCACTATTGTTTGTTAGAATTTCGGTACAAAGAATTTAATCTGTTGAGAGGTCTACTATGAGAAGAAAAGATAGAGAAAGAGATGCTTCATTTGCTTTTGAAGTGTTGCGTGATTGCGAGTATGCAATGCTTGCTACTGTTAATTTGGATGGAACGCCTTATTGTATTCCGATTTCGCCCGTTTTAGTTGACAATACTGTGTATTTTCATTGCGCAACTGAGGGACAAAAGCTTACAAACATAAATAAAAACAATGGCATTTGTATAAGCTGTGTGCGACATACAAGACTTATTCCTGAAAAGTTCAGCACTGAATATGAAAGTGCTGTTATCTCCGGTAAATGCGCTGTCATTTCTGATGAAGAAGAAAAAATCATGGTTCTTAGAAAATTATGTGAAAAATATGCCAAAAGCAACATGAAAAACTTCGATAACGAAATGACTTCAACACTTCATATGACTTGTGTATGTAGGATAGAGATTGAGCAAATAACCGGGAAAGCGAGTATGAGTTAATTTAGCAAAAAAGCCCCTGTCTGCATATTTCCATACAGATAGAGGCTTTTTGTAATATTACTCTTACTTGAGTTCGACGTCTGCGCCGACTGCCGTGAGCTTTTCCTTGAGTTCTTCTGCTTCGTCTTTGCCAACAGCTTCTTTAATTTTTGCTGGTACTGATTCAACAAGAGCTTTCGCTTCTGCAAGTCCAAGACCTGTAATTGTACGTACTTCTTTGATAACCTTAACTTTTTCTGCACCAAAGCTAGTCATTACAACGTCAAATTCAGATTTTTCTTCAGCTGCTGCTGCGCCATCGCCACCGCCTGCTGCCGGAGCTGCCATTGCTGCTGCTGATACGCCAAATACTTCTTCAAGTTCCTTAACCATCTCTGAAAGCTCGATTACTGTCAGAGTTTTAACCTCTTCTATAAGAGCAGTTACTTTTTCGCTTGCCATTATTTTAATACCTCCATTTAGTATTTTATTATATTATTACTTTTCATTTTATTATTCTGCAGTTTCTTCTTTTGCTTCTTCCACAGGAGCTGCCTCTTCAGCTGGAGCTTCTTCAGCTACAGGTGCTGCTTCTTCCGCAGGAGCTTCTTCTGTTTTTGCTTCTTCTGCTTCAGGTGCAGCTTCAGCTTCTACTTCAACATCTACAGGTTCACCGTCTTTTTCAGCTATTGCTTTAAGAACGATAGCAAGACTTGTGATTGGTGCAAGTAGTGTTCCGAGGAATTGTGCTTGAAGAACAGGCAGTGCCGGAATGCTTGCGATAGCGTTAACTTCGTCAACTGACAGGAGCTTTCCATCCATAAAGCCAGCTTTGATTTCGAAGTAGTTAGGCAGTTTGTCTGCAAACTCTTTTACTATTTTTGCCGGAGCTATTGGATCATCCTTACTAACTGCGAGTGAAGTTGTTCCGTTAAGTATTGATTCAAGATCATCAAAACCAACATTTTTAATAGCAAGCTTCATAAGCCTGTTTCTGATAACTGAATAATCTACACCAGCTTCACGCATTTTTACACGTAATGCAGTATCTTCTGTAACTTTAATACCTTTATAGTCTACAAATACACCTGCTTGGCTCTTTAGACTATCAGTCATTTCTTCGACGATAAGTTTCTTTTCCGCGAGTATTTTCTCACTTGGCATGTTTTTTCACCTCCTATTATATGTATTAGTGCGTCCAAACGAAAAATAAAATGCTCCCGTCAAAAGACGTGGAGCATCAGCCATAATCATATAAGGCCGCCCTCGGCTGGATTTATCAAAGTCGTGTGACTTCTTACCAACTGTCTTTGGAACGCTAGGAAATATTATCAGATTACACTGTAGTTGTCAACAGTTTTCAATAATAAAATGAAATGTAATGACAGCGTGGTTCGTTTGTGGTACAGTCATATTAATACTAATCTCTAACAGAAATCAGTATAAATCATACAGGGCGGTGGACTATGTATACATGGGAAGAACTTGAAACTGCGTGTAACGAATGCAATAAATGTGAACTACATCAAACCAGAACAAATGTCGTGCTTGGTGTCGGCAATCGTTCTGCCGAAGTATTATTTGTCGGAGAGGGTCCGGGCGAGAACGAAGACCTTAGAGGTGAGCCTTTTGTTGGACGCGCAGGGAAATTGCTCGATGATATGCTTGAGCTTATAGGGCTTTCACGCAAGCACAACATATACATTGCAAATATTGTAAAATGTCGCCCGCCGGGTAATCGTGATCCACACAGCACTGAACGCGAGCTTTGTATGGATTGGTTGCGAGCCCAGTTTTCACTTATAAAACCCAAAATTGTTGTATGTTTAGGAAGAGTCGCTGCAACTGAGCTTATAGATAAAGACTTGAAGATAACACGTGATCACGGTAAGTGGTACGATAAAGACGGTACAATATTCATGGCATTATTCCACCCTGCTGCCTTACTCCGCGACCCGCATAAGAAGCCGGACACTTTCGTTGATCTCAAGTCTCTTGAGAAGATGATTAAAGAAATTTGTGAGAAAACATATGAGTGATGTGATTATCAGGAATGCACACATTGACGAACTTTCAGAGCTGAAAGCTATTTGGGAAACCATTTTTGAAGACATCGGCAAAGAAGCATTCTTCAGCATTTACTTCAAACCCGATATGTGCATAGTTGTAGAGTATAATAATACTCTCGTCTCAATGGGGTATCTAGTTCCTTTTGGCGATATATTATGTGGCAAGAAACCCATTTCATGTGCAATGATTTATGCCATTGCCACACTTCCAGAATGTCGTGGAATGGGATTTGGACGTTTGGTTGTCAATGAGCTAATAAGCCTCGCACATAAACTCGGTTATCCGGTAGTCGTACTCTGCCCTTCTGATGATACTTTATTTGAATATTATGCTAAGTACACAAATATGCGTGATTGGTTTTACACTTTTGAATATAGATACAAATATGCTGATTTTAGCTTTTTCGATGATTCCGATATCGAAACTCACACTTTCCCACTCATTAGAATTTCAATCAATGAGTATCGTAAATTACGCAGAAAATTATTGAAGAAAATCACACATATTGACCATGACCAAAAAGCCCTAGAGTATCAAGAGTGCTTGTTCAAAGAGCTTGGCGGTGGTTTCTACAGAATTGGTAATTCATGCGCTGCCATAGAAATGCAAGCTGATAGTACTGTATTGTTAAAGGAGCTATTAGTTCCTGTTATAAAAAATCGTTTGACCGGAGCTTTTGATTTAGTTCACGATAATCCAGCCTCCAATACCGAGTTTGCAAGTGTGCTTGCTTCGATCGCACATGCATTTCCTGATAAAGAGTATATAGTCAGGCTTCCAGCAGCAAAGCGCAAAGGACGCAGGTTCGGCATGCTTACCACAAGTGATGATATTGATATTACAAAATCAGAAAATTTCGAACCATGGTACGGATTTGCATTTGATTAGTTTTCAATTTTCGCCTTTTTTGCAAAATAATCAAAATTTTCTTGAAAATTATATAAAAAACGTCTAAATTTAATATTCTTGAAATAATTTTTTGTATATTACTTAATAAATCCTTGCTATTATAAACGTGCAGGGTCGCTAATGTATCTTTTTTCATTTTATTATCCTCATAATCTGTTTTAGACAAACGAGAGCCAGAAGCTCTCGTTTGTCGTTTTTATTTGTATCAGGCACCTCTATTCACTTTACAGAATAAGGCACTAATGTTATTATTAATACTGCAAAATCCTATTATAACAAAGGATATATTTACATTATATGAACGACACAAATAACATATTCCATGATGCTGAAAGTAGCAAAGATGAATTTTCTCATCTAAACAAAATGCAACGAGAAGCTGTGCTCACAACTGATGGACCTTTATTACTTCTCGCAGGGGCCGGTAGTGGCAAAACAACTGTACTCATGAATCGCATCGCAAACCTACTCAAAAATGTAGGTGTTGCCGGACATGAAATTATTGCTATCACTTTCACAAATAAAGCCGCCGGTGAAATGAAGGAAAGATTAGAGCAATTAAATGTGCCCGGCTCAGAAAATGTCTGGGCAAGCACTTTTCATTCTGCATGTGCTCGTATACTTAGGCGCGATATTGAGCACATAGGCTATGATTCATCCTTTAATATTTATGATACGGCTGACACAGCATCATTAATGAAGCGAATATTAAAAGATTTAGAGATCGAAGAGAGAAACTTCCCCCATCGTACTGTTCTCAATTATATCAGTCGCGCAAAAGATGACATGATGTTCGCTGATGAGTTCATGGCTTCTGCAAAGAAAACAGGCGATATGCGCAGACAAGCTATTGGGAGTGCTTATGTTGAGTATGAAAAGAGATTGAAAGCATCTAATTCATTAGATTTTGATGATCTTATCTTATTGACTGTTAAACTCTTTAAAGAACACCCTGATGTACTTAAGAACTATCAAAGACGATTTAAATACGTCCTTGTAGATGAGTATCAGGATACAAATAACCTTCAATATCTCCTAACTGCAGCTTTAGCTGCAGGCTACGGTAACATCTGTGTTGTTGGTGATGATGATCAGAGTATATATAAATTTCGTGGTGCAACAATCGAGAATATTTTAAGCTTTGAAAAACAATTCAAAGATGCACGTGTTATCAGGCTTGAGCAAAATTATCGCTCAACCGGTATGATACTAGATGCGGCAAATGATGTAATTCGCAATAACCAAGGACGTAAAGGCAAAAACCTGTGGACTGAGAACAAATCCGGTGAAAAGCCTTCATTATATGTTGTGTCTGATGAGCGTGAGGAAGCCCAGCTCGTAGCAGATGAAATTTCATCAAGCGTCAAGGACGGACGCAATTGGCATGAGCATGTAATACTCTATCGCATGAATGCTCAATCTAACCAACTTGAAACCGCTTTTAAGCGCAATGGTATTCCCTACCGTGTATTTGGCGGCACAGGGTTCTATGAGCGTGCTGAAATCAAAGATATGCTTGCCTACCTATGTGTGTTACATAATCCTAATGATGATGTTCGTCTGTTGCGTGTAATAAACAATCCTACTCGCGGCATAGGCAATACCACCATTGAGCGACTTTCATATATTGCATCCGAATTGGGTGTTTCTGTTTTCGCTGCAATTAGAGAGTGTCATAATTATGAAAATATTAAGTCAGCTGCAGGTAAATTACACAAGTTTGCTGATATGATTAATGAGCTCCGTGAGATTGCAGAAACTTCTCCCCTTGATATGCTTTATGATGAACTCATAAGTCGAACAGGCTATATCCGCATGTTAGAAGAAAAAAATCTGGATGAAAATATCTCCCGTATTGAAAACGTGCGAGAACTTAAAACAAATATTATCGCCTTTATGAATGAAAATGTCGGCTCGCTATTTGATTTTCTCAGCGAGACTGCTCTGTATACTGACCTTGACCGTGATGATGAAAGTTCTGACCGTGTAACAATGATGACAATGCATAGTGCAAAAGGACTTGAGTTTGATACAGTCTTTATCGTTGGTGCTGAGGAAGGCATTTTCCCCGGTATCCGTGCTATCGGTGAACAGGCAGAAATGGAAGAAGAAAGACGCTTGTGTTATGTTGCGATGACACGAGCAATGCGAAAACTTTATTTCACGAGCGCAAGACGCAGAATGCTATTTGGTCGAACATCTACATCTGAGCCATCACGCTTTGTGCGTGAAATAGATAGTGCCCATATTGAAATTCACGAGCGTGCTAATAGCTTCTTTGATGATGTGCCGACTTATGCACCAAGAGAAACAACTCCATGGCGTGAGCCTAAGAAAAATATATATAAGCCAATTCCTACTTTCAAAGAAAGCCGTCCCATGGTATCATATAGTAAAGGAGATGTAGTAAAACACAAGGTTTTTGGTCAAGGCTTGATAACAAATGTCAGTCCGGCCGGAGGCGATGCTTTGCTTGAAATTGCATTTGATACTGTCGGAACTAAGCGTTTGATGTTAAACTCTGCTGAGAGGTATTTATCGAAGTCGTAAGGAGTATTCATAATAATGTCCAATGATAAAAAGCCACATCATAATGAATTTATGAAAGCTATGTCTGCTCTTTTGCAAATTGGAATTACAATAATTGCTTGTATTGCTGTTGGGATTCTTCTTGGCTGGTTTCTTGACAGACTTTTGGACACAACACCGTGGTTACTAATGGTGTGCACATTTTTAGGCATTGGCGCAGCATTCAAATCCATATTTGATTTTGCGAAAAAGATTAAATGATAAAACACAAACAATCGGGCGACCGAGACGGTCGCCCCTACAAGAAATTATGGAGAATATCAGTATGTCAGAAGAATTGAACATCGCATCTTTATCAGCAAAGCCTACAAGACCAATGATAAAGATGGTTATAGTTGCGGCTGCAATTATAATTATTATTGGCATTATATTTTACCGTTCATTCGCTGCACTTCCGTTTGCTCTTGGTGTTATTATCACATCTGCTCTCAATGTCATGAAGATTAGAATGCTTGAGAAAACCGTCCTAAAAGTAGTCAACATGAATGATCAGGAAGCTGGAAAAAATACCGTTCGTTTTCAATATCTGCTACGGTATCTTATGACAGGCATAGTCCTTGTTGCAATAGGTCTTATTCAAAACTACACAACCGCTCCACCTTTTTATAGTAGCAGAGAATTTTATTTGCCTATTTGGGTTCTGCTATTTCCTAATGCTCCGCAATCCTTAACTACCTCCCCTCTGATTAGCATATGGGGTGCATTGGCAGGGATATTCACGATGCAGCTCTCTGTTTTATTAGTTCGTTTTATGAAGTTCGAGGCAGATGGCACAGAATTTATTGAGTATAAAGATGATGAAAATGGCGAAGCTATAGATAAAGATACTGATAAAATTGCCGATGCATTATCTGATGATTATAATTATCTATCAACAAAAAACGTCAATAACTCTAATAATATCAATGTTTCAGACACTTCACCAGATAGCTCAGGGCGAGGGTGAAGATATCTTGACACTTTTTAATCTCTCGTGTATACTTTTTTGTGATTGCCCTTTCATCGATTTAATATATGGGAAAGGAATTCTATGAAGATTGGATAATGCGATTAACCTTGAAATTAGAAACCATGGTGTACTCAATTTATTTGGGCTCGAAATTTGGATCACGGACACAATGATTTCGACTTGGATAATAATGGGTGTTCTTATTGCATTTGCAATTTTCGTACGCATTAGAATACGCAAATTCAAAGAGGTGCCAACCGGATTTCAAAACGCAGTCGAGGCAATTGTTGAGTTGTTTGATAATTACTTACGCTCTACAGCCGGAGACAAGCTCATGTTTTTAGGAAGCTGGTTTTTCTCCCTCTTTCTTTTTATACTT
>WQWL01000077.1 GCA_009785345.1 Oscillospiraceae bacterium | reverse complement strand
GAACATATTTTGCATGAATGTCGCACATCTCCTTAGGGAACTCTTGTGTCAAATTTTCCGGATGTTCAAAACTCTATTTTTTGGCTGGCATTTTGCGAAAACATAGTTTATCCGCAGACTCTAAGTATACACTATTTTATTCACATCAGACAACGAAAAAGAGGAAAAACCATACAACATAACCACAGAAGAACATGGCGCAGGGATGAGTTTTGGCGGCGAAGTTAGTGCACCGGCAGATAAAGTGTTACATCAAGGGCATGGATATATCGTTTCTTGATGCGGCGGTTATCTTGTGAGACTGACAGACGCATACGAATAGACAAGCTTGATAAACAGATAGCCACAATAGAAAAGCATTGGCTGATATAAACTCCCATAAACGCTAAGAGACAACGTGAAAAAGCACTTGCGGAGATTAAACAATGGCTGCCTGACGCTACACGATTCACAGAACAGATTAAAAACAGTATATAACCATGTTAAGAACCTTGAACTTGCGACACATGAAGCAGAAAAACGTGCGTCCGTTGTAATACGAAGTTTCGACCAAACTCATATTTTGCCATGATGTGGATAGGCGCGAATACGCAAGTAGAGCCAACGAAGTCCGAAAAGTAAAGCGTAGGGCGTTGAAAAAAGCATACTATTAATTAGCTTTGATTGCACTTATTTCTGATAACGGCATATTCACTTTTCGGCACTCTAAACACGCACTATTTTCGTCTTTGCAGAAACGGTCACAACAACGTGCGACCATTCCTGCATTTATCTATCTTTTTTAGCCACGCTCTTTCTACTTTATTATCTTCGCTCTTCGCAAACTTTATTTCCGTTATTGACTCCATTCCATCGCACACGGCAACACAAAAAAACTTATGAATAGTTTGGAACTATCCACACTTACTTAATATGATGACTATCAATTGCAATGCTTAGCGGCTATATGCGACTATTGAAAATTCACCCCAATTATCCGGCGAAAATCGTGTTCTTGTTTGGGTTGTTTCGTACCAAAGGGGGAGAAAATACTCAAATAAAAACCAATGATGCAATTCTTCAACCTCTGCTCGAGCGAGATTGTGGCGGACAAGAAAGTCGTCTATGATATGCGGGTATGCCAGAAATATTGGGTAATGCTCACGGTCATATAATGGACTAGAAACAACTATCGCTGAAACGTGTAATTCTCTGTTCTGCCTTTGATAATTATACTGCAGAAAAATAAGTTCATCATCAGGAAAATTTAAGACAATCCAAATCATAATTGTATCTGTATCATCAAAAGGAAAACCAAAGTTAATTTCCAGTTCATCAAAATGTCCCAAAAAAGGCGACACTTGCCCTTGATGACGGACATACGAACCTCCCTGAATATCCGGCATTCCTTGATGCCACATTGTACTCGACATATTGCCAAATCCATTTTGTCGTGTACGGTACAACTGCTCAAACACATTTTGAACTCGTACATTGTTTTGGTAGTAGAATATACCACTAATTGCTCCAATTAGCAAAACAAACGTAATTAAAATAAAAATAATATTCTGTCTTTTTTTCATCAGTTTGGCCACATCATTTCATGGTGATCTTCTGGACTTTCTAAGCTACGGATAAAAAGATACGTATCTCTTGACACTTCTTGCAGAACTGACATCACTGCGTCTTTGTCACTGAGAAAAGCTATAATTTCTCTAGACGATGGAGAGAAACATGAATCAGAATGGCTAGAGATATACCCGGCAATCAGCCGATTTTCAAGCTCCGAGAATATCTCTGCTCTTACAGTTTCTAATGGCGTATGCGTTATGAACATTTGTGCTCGTGTAAATTCTGGTCCAACTCGATTAAAATATTGATTCGTAGCATCCGCAAGCGACAGGTCAGGATTATTACGCATAATATGTGCAATATTTGCTGCATCTAAATTAGCAATGAAATCGTCTGGAGGAAACGACGGCGGATTGCCCTGTGTCGCATCTCCAAGCCATCCCGCCATCCATTCTACACGTGTTCGTCCTCCTAAAGCAATTCCTGGCAATCTCCCTGCAACACCTAAATCTGTTGCTAAGTGTGTAGCAAAAGTAATTTGCATATGCGCAAAATCACCTGTGTCAGACTTTCTATCAAACTGCACATGCCATAATTGCAAAAATTCATTGCGATGATGTGTATTTGTGACATCCCATTCACGACCTAAGGCTCTTGCCATATTTCTCATGTAGCTATCAAATAACTGTGGAGGTGGTTCTCTTAATGCACTTCCGCTCACTATTTGATGCTGAACTCGTACGCTATAACGCAAACGGTTGAAGTCCGCTTCCGAAATACCTAAAAAATCTCTAAAAAATTCCAATTCATTCATAAGTCTGTCACGACCTGTTGGATCTAAAGTCCACTGATCAATCGCAACACCTGCAGTTTGATCCCATGCAAATCGAATATGAAACACATCATCATCGTATACAAACCCGCCCATCAGACGCATAAACCGCCAGTCTAAATCCATTTGTGAAGCACTCGGATATTGTTGACGTAAAGCTATCTTTACCTGCTGCATAATCCGTATCGTCTCATCATCAAAGCCAAACTGTTTTTGCAGAATCAACAAAAATGCACGTTCCTCCGGGGTGACTCCAAGCGCTATCAATTCACTAACCTTGTCAATACTCAACAAGGTCACATAGCCTGATGTCAAACAACGCTCTGCAAACTCTATTCTATTGAGCAAACGCTCTGCCTCATTTATATACTGAACAGCTTCATCATAAATACCCATAGTTGCACTTTCGTAGCTTTGAAGATCAGCTTGTTTATCAAGTTGAATTTGCCGTCTGCCAGCAAGAATTTCTCTTGTTTCCCACGTAAAATGATCAATTACAGTTGCAACGTCATTCCACCAACTGAACGCATTTCTCCACCAATCTATATTGCTAATACGATTATTCAAGTAGGTGATTTCATTATCTATCTGTACAGAACAATGCCGACTATCCGGACGTGAAAATGAATTAAGAGCTTGAATGTGATAATCGTTTGCTCCTTGAAATGATGTATAGCCTTGAATGAGCTTTCTTAAATAGTCTCCGTGAGCCTGATCTTTGTATTTCTTATGAGCAGTAAACGCTCTACCTTGCAACATGTTTTCGTTGTTGTATGCTTCAATATCTGACAATAATAATGGTGCTTGTTCAAGTATTTGCCCAAGTATTAGGTTCTGCGCAGTAAGTTCAGCACTTACTTGACTCGGAGTAAAATCTAAGCTCATATATTATGCTCCTTCTGCATCAGACATGTCTTGCCTGTACTTTTTATCTAAATCATCTCGTTGATGTGATACTTTTTTTAATTCAGCAGTTACTTTCTCTTGTTCGTCTTTAAGAGCTTCATCAACTGCTCGAAAACTCTGACTTATTTTTTCTGTAGCGTCATAATAGAATTGTGCATCCTCGTACATACCGTAGTATTCTAGTTCTTCCTTATTATAGTTTAACGTGACATTAGTATCATTAAAAAAAACACTAACGCTTTCTCGTCTGTCTTCAATTTCCTTTTTCGTTGCAGCCAGTTTTTCTTCTTGCTTTTCATTTTCTATCACATTTTTTTGATACTCAGCTATAATTCTGTCAATCTTATCCATGTATAAGTGTTCCTTTCCACTTTATTAAATTACAAAAGCTTTAGCCCGTTGTAAACAATTCTCTATTTGCCTCATCTTCATAGCGAAGTCTTGTTGCAATAAAACCAATATCATTGGCGCTTCTTGGTAATATTTCAGCATATCTTCCAACCAACTGTGTAGCCTTTGCAGCTAAGTCATTTGCATCTGTTATCGCCGTTGAAGTTGCCGGATTTCCATTGACGGATGGGATAGTTACATTAAAGTGAGAACTATGTCTGGATATTGCATTTGTATGTGTATCAACTGTTTCTTGCTTCGTTTGGATTGTGTCTGGATTTGACATGTGGCGCTCCTTCTTTTATGATCAATTCGTCTTTGTAAATGTTTTATAATATGAGCAATATATCATAAGTAATATTTTTACTCATTAGTGCACTGAAAGTCTAACAAATAACGCCTGATATTGTCAAGAGATTTATGTAGAAATTTGTGAGCAAATTATGAATCAAGCGCAACGTACATTATGAGTTCCGAAATGCATTTTAAGAGTAAGCTGTGCTAGTCGTAGCTCACTTTCTTTTCTGACACATTATGCACATACAGTTTTCATCATTGCATGTCATACATATTGCTAAATTTGTTAATACTATAATGAGTGAAACTAAAAATCCAAGAACAGGAACAGTCAAGCCTCTTTCAATCAACCACAGTACATGTAACTTTCTCCCAAAAACAGAAAAGCCACCAACCCTGCAATTACAAGGTATAGCGGCATTCGAGAACTCATAATGATATAGTTATAGCAGCAAAAAACCTCAAAATGAGGTTTTTCACTGTTATTGTTATTTTATGCTACTTGCTTAGTACATGCCGCCCATGTCTGGTGGTCCTGCTGGTACTGGAGCTGGTGGCTCTGGGATATCAGCGACAAGTGATTCTGTTGTTAGAACCATGCTTGCAACAGATGCTGCATTTTCGATTGCGCAACGGCAAACTTTTGTTGGATCAACAATGCCTGCTTTAATCATATCGCAGTATTCTTGACTTGCAGCATCAAAGCCGAAGTTTGCATCAGTTGCATTCTTAATCTTATCTAACACAACTGCACCTTCTACGCCAGCGTTCATAGCAATTTGCTCAACCGGACATTGGAGAGCTCTTGCGATGAGTGCCATACCTGTTTTTTCGTCGCCTGATGCGCTATCTAGCAGCTTATCGACAGCTTTAGCTGCTAGTGCATATATTGTTCCGCCACCTGGTACGATGCCCTCTTCAACTGCTGCACGAGTTGCATTAAGTGCGTCTTCTAAGCGAAGTTTCTTTTCTTTCATTTCAGTTTCAGTTGCTGCACCAACTTTGATTACTGCAACACCGCCTGAAAGTTTCGCTAAACGCTCTTGTAGTTTTTCTTTATCATAATCAGAAGTTGTGATTTCAATTTCTGTATTGATTTGGCTGATTCTTGCTTTGATATCTTCTGTTGATCCTGCGCCTTCAACAATGATTGTATTGTCTTTTGAAGATTTTACTTGACGTGCTGTACCTAGCATTTCGACTGTTGCATCTTTGAGTTCCATGCCAAGTTCACTTGAAATAACTTCGCCGCCTGTGAGTGCAGCAATGTCACGCAGCATTTCTTTACGTCTGTCACCAAATCCAGGAGCTTTTACGCATAGGCATACGAATGTGCCACGGATTTTGTTTAGGATAATTGTTGCAAGAGCTTCGCCTTCAACATCTTCAGCAATAATTACAAGTTTTTTGCCTGCTTGTACAACTGCTTCCAGTACGGGAAGAATTTCTTGGATGTTTGAGATTTTTTTATCTGTAATAAGGATATGCGGGTCGTCAATGACGGCTTCCATTTTTTCTGTATCTGTAACCATGTACGGCGTGATATATCCACGGTCAAATTGCATACCCTCAACAACTTCAGAGTAAGTTTCTGCTGTTTTTGATTCTTCAACTGTGATAACGCCATCACGGGAGACTTTATCCATTGCCTCAGCAATAAGTGCTCCGATATCATCATCACCTGAAGATACTGCACCAACACGTGCAATGTCTTTTGAACCGGAAACCGGATTTGAGTTTTCTTTTATTGAATCGATTGCAGCTACAACAGCTTTGTCGATACCTTTTTTCATCATCATCGGGTTTGCACCGGCAGCTACGTTTTTGATTCCTTCGCGAATCATAGCTTGTGCAAGGATTGTTGCTGTTGTTGTTCCGTCACCAGCTACATCGTTTGTTTTTGTAGCAACTTCTTTTACAAGTTGCGCACCCATGTTTTCAAATGGGTCAGCCAGTTCGATTTCTTTTGCAATTGTTGCACCGTCGTTTGTGATCAGTGGAGAACCATATTTTTTATCAAGAACTACATTTCTGCCTTTTGGGCCTACTGTCAATCTAACTGTATCTGAAAGTTGGTTGACTCCTCTTTCTAATGCTCTACGAGCTTCTTCACCATAAATAATTTGCTTTGCCATTAAATAAATTCCTCCTCAAATCTACTAATCTACTATTGCAAGGATATCGCTCTGACGTACTATTGTCAGTTCCTCGCCATCGAGTTTAACTTCAGTTCCGCTGTATTTTCCTGTAAGAACGCGGTCGCCTTTTTTAACAGTCATTACGACTTCGTTACCGTCAACAATGCCGCCGGGACCAACTTCAATAACCTCATATACTTGCGGTTTTTCTTGTGCTGCACTCGTAAGTATAATGCCGGCCTTTGTTGTTTCTTCAGCCTCAACTTGCTTGATAATAACGCGATCTGCCAATGGCTTTAATGTCATAAGATATAACCTCCTAAATTTTTCCAATGTAGAATATTAAAATACACTACACTCGTTACAGTTTGGTTGCGTTAGCACTCATGATCGTTGAGTGCTAACGCTCTTTAATAATAATCTATGTTAACCTTTTTCGCAACAGGTATTTTGCCTATATTTGTAGTGTAATCGTTTGTTTTTCGCAATTATGTGTGTTTACCCTTACTTTGCTGCACCATACGGCGTTTTTCTTTATTATGCGCCTATTTTTTGCTTTCCTGTTCTAATATGCTGTATTTTAGGTGGAAAAACAAAGTTAACCCCTTTATGCACTAGCTTAAAAGTTACACTTTTAGTATACATTGCTTCACCATCTATGTTTACTACAAACTCTTTATCGCGAGAGATTTCCATGCGATGCCCCCGGATATGCGTGAATAGGTTTGGAAATTCTTTGAATCTCCCTTTTGCATACTTTCCAACAATTTCAGCTACTTTAATGCGTGATACCGGTTCAACTATTAGGCAGTCTAAAATACCATCATCAGGCACAGCATCCGGAACGGGATTGAATCCTCCACCATAGTATTGACCGTTACAAACGCATGCAAGTGTGATTTCTTTATCTATTATTATTTCATCGGTAGCGACGCGGAATTTTTGCGTTACCCCTTTCAGGACATTAATCACCATGGAGACAACATATCCTGTTGCACCACCAATAATCGGAATTCTGCTATATTTATGAACATCTGTGCCTATGCGAGCATCTATGCCCACAGAGCAAATATTAATGCCATAGCGACCATTGCAATCAACCAAATC
Source organism: Oscillospiraceae bacterium (assembly GCA_009785345.1). Taxonomy (GTDB): domain Bacteria; phylum Bacillota; class Clostridia; order Oscillospirales; family Oscillospiraceae; genus WRMH01. The sequence goes on along the minus strand of WQWL01000077.1, from coordinate 7,621 downwards.
CAAAGCCCGCACAGTACCTGTTGATAATGCTTGCAGATCACGGAACATGTTGACATTTTCTTTACCAAATGTTTTGAGAAAATCATTGCCTGTACCACACGGATAATGTGTAATTGCGACATTTGAACGATTTGCCGCACCGTTGGCACATTCGTTCAATGTACCATCTCCACCACATGCATATACACGCAGTTCCTCGACACACTCTGCTTCCTCGACAATTTTATTACAGGCATCCATAGGTTTTTGCGTAATATAAATCTCGTAAGGATCTTGGAGTGTCTCTGCAAACTCTTTAATCTTACTATGCGTTTCCTTAAAATTGTTTTTTCTGCCACCTGCCACAGGATTGATAATAAATAAGTGCTTCATAGACCACCTCAAATTTAGAAATACATGAACAGATCACATTTTATCATTCCATTATATAGTTTTCGCTTCTTTACAGCTTTCTTTCCGAAAGTCCGCTCAAATTCTGTGTGGGATGATAGGATATACATTTTCCATTGTTCGAGATTACGTGTGGCTACACCAAATTTGCGATATAGCTCTTCAGCCTCGCTTTGTTGCATTACTCGTTCTCCATATGGTGGGTTGGTCAATATTATACCATTTTGATTTTCTCTATGAAATGTTGTGGCATCTGCAACTTCAAATTTTATATATTCGGAAACTCCTGCTCGCTTTGCATTTTCATTTGCTACTTCTATATATTTCGGGTCGATGTCTCCACCCCATATATCATACTCGCCTTGATATTCACGACTTCTTGCTTCAACCTTTGCTTCTTCCCATATGGATTTGTCAAGCCACGACCATTCTTCAGCTGCAAAGCTTCTGTCTAGTCCTGGAGCACGGTTGATTGCTGCCAGCGCTGCTTCAATCGGTATTGTACCTGAACCACAGAATGGGTCACACACAGCCTCACGTCCTCTGTAGCGTGAGAGTTTCACAATTGCCGCGGCCAATGTTTCTCTAAGTGGTGCTGCACTTCCAACAGGTCGATAACCACGTTTGTGCAAACCTGCACCCGAGGTGTCAATATAGAGTGTTGCCATATCGTTCATTATAGCAAATTGTATTTGATATTTCTCACCTGTTTCACTCAATACATCAGTACTTTGTCCGACTTTTAACCTCTCAACAATAGCTTTCTTGATTATCTTTTGACAATCTGGAATTGAGTGTAGCTTTGAGCCAAGTGAGTGACCTTTAACAGGAAATGCTCCATTTTTTGTAATATAGTTTTCCCAAGGCATAGCACGTACACCTTCAAAAAGATCGTCAAAGCTGTTTGCTCTTATTTCTCCAACAACAAGCAAAACACGTTCTCCTGTTCGCAAATTAATGTTTGCTTTCGCAATATCGCTTTGTGAACCAGAAAACAGAACTCGACCGTTTTCAGCTTTTACATTATCGAAGCCCAGTCTTTTCAACTCGTCTGAACAAAGTCCTTCAAGCCCAAATAAACAAGGCACACAGTAGTTTAGTTTCATAATTCTCCAAACATATATTTTTTTATTTTCGCTCTATCAACGCTACACATTCCACATGTGCACAGCGGGGGAACATATCAACCGGTGTTACCTCGTTTGTTTTATAATCTTCTTCGTCTAGTAATTTCAAGTCTCGGGCTAAGGTGGCCGGGTCGCAGGATATATAGACAATGCGTTCGGGAGACATTTTTACAATTTGTGAGATTACATCGTTACTAAGTCCCTTTCGCGGCGGATCTACTACTATTACATCAGGGCGTATTCCTCGATTGTAAAGTTCTTCAGCGGCCTTTGCCGCGTCTGCAATGATGAATTCTGCGTTTTTTATATCATTTCTTTTAGCATTTTCTCGTGCATCTTGCACAGCGGATGCGACGATTTCAGCACCGATAGCTTGCTTTGCATCTTTCGCCATGATTAAAGTGATTGTGCCTGTGCCACAGTAGAGGTCAAGAACAATCTCAGAACCTGTGAGATTAGCGTATCCGCAGGCTTTTTCATATAAGCACTCGGCTTGTGGCTGGTTAATTTGAAAAAACGAACGAGGAGATAGTTGAAATTGAAGCCCTAGTAAGATGTCTGCAAGATAGTCCTCTCCCCAAACGGTGCGGAATACACCTTGCAGGACCACATTCCCTTTCTCAGAGTTGGTGCATAATATAATGCTTACAGCTTCCGGACAGTGATAATGTATCGCCTCAATTAGTTTGTCTAATTTTGGAAGTGATGTTGCCGTTGCTATGATACAAACTGCTATATCACCTGATGATGTTGCCGTCCGCACAAAAAGGTGACGAATGAGACCTTGAAGAGTTTCTTCGTCATAGGCAGAAATCTTGTAGTCAGCCATCCACTCTCTTAGGGCTGAAGCTGCGCGGTTTGCTGATTCTGTTTGAATAATACAAGACGTAATCGGGATGATTCTGTGGCTGCGCCGTCTATAAAATCCTGTTATGGGACCGTTGCCCACGGCAAAAATGGCTTTATTGCGATATTGCTCAATCTGATTAGCAGCAAGAATTTGAGCAACTTCTGTTTCCAAGCCACCGACACGCTCGAGCGCATCTGTAACACGTTGCTGCTTGTGCCTGAGTTCTTCCTCGTAGGTCATATGCAGAAAGTTACAACCACCACAAGGTCCATATGCAGAACAATTAGGAGTGATACGATGAGGTGATGGGGTGATGAGTGATTCGATTTTTGCCCACGCTACGGTTTTGGTTGTACGCAAAATGCGAATTTTGCATACCTCGCCATCCATGGCTTGCTTGACAAAAACCGCTTGACCGTCTATACGTGCCACACCGTCCCCTTCGCTTGTATAGCCGTTGATTGTAACTGTGTGCAGTTCATTTTTAACGAGGGGCATCGTCTTGTTCTCCATTTACATATAGTTACTTCAGTTGTTGATGGTCATTTCGTGCATCAATTTGCAGGGTAAATTGTATCACATGACTGCATTTAAGTCCACAACTCAGCCTATTTAACTTTTTTCTTCTTGTCTATTTCTTCAGACTGGAATATAATGCTTTTGCTTTTAATAATAATACTTAGAACGGAATAGCAACTTATTATGAAGAATAGACAAAATTATGGTCGAAATTACTGGGCATTAACTTTTGAAGGTGTATCTTTTGTCGCAGCAATTAATTTAATGGCTACAGGTGGAGCTGTTGCATTATTTATTAATACAATGACAGGATCGGTAACACTCGCCGGTCTGGCAATAACTGCACAATCATTCTTTTTGCTACTTGGGCAACTTATAATCGCCCCATATATAGGAGCAATTCGTAATTTACCCGGGGCAATGTTCAAGATTATGTCTCTCCGGCTTATCCCATTCTTGATGGCAATTCCTCTTTTCTTAGGTGTAGGTGGTCATCTTGCTGTAGGCATATTTCTTGTGCTTCTCTCACTCTTCTGGCTTTCTGATGGCTTGAATACTGTGCCATGGGGCGAATTAACTGCACGTGCACTAAAGCCTGAAGTGCGTGGCCATATGATGGGTATGCAGGTTGCAATTGCAGGTGCTGTTTCATTATTGACAGGATTGCTACTACAGTGGTTGTTGGCAACTCCCGCACTTAGTGATTATCATCGTTTCGGCACAATATTTGCACTGACCGGTGCCATCTTAATGCCATCATTAATTTTTATTCGGCTTGTTAAAGATCCCAGCCCTATCGAAACACCAATTAAGCCGGACCTCCGTGGCTATTATGCAAAATTATTACCCATAATTAAAAACAGTAAACCCCTCCGTTACGCAATCATTGCACGTATACCGGGGTTCATTGGGTTTTCAACATTAACTTTTTTAATTTTGTTCGGTAAAAATGAACTTGGAATAACAGAAGATCAGGCATCATGGCTAGTCTATTCTCAAATTGCCGGAGGTTTGCTAGGTGGCGTTCTATTAGGTGAGATAAGCCGCAGACTTGGTAACAAAGCTGTTATAGTTATATGTAATATAGGTACACTTATAACATTATCACTGGCAATAATCATTACATTCATTCCGTCATTAGGTTATCTGTGGTTACTTGCAATCTGTGTCTTTGCGAGTATATGGGCAAGCCATTGGTTGGGATATTTTAACTATTTCCTCGACATTGCACCAAGAGAAGATCGTCCTGCATTTCAGGTGATCGGCAACTGCATAGGCATTCCCTTCAGTTTTGTTGGCTATGCAATCGGTGCAGTAATTGACCAATGGGGATTCCTCGTAGCTTTTGCCATAGCGAGCATCACTGCCATTATAACGATTATACTCAGTCTTCGCTTGCTTTCTCGCAAAGAAATAAAAGCACTTGAGCTTGTGCAGTAAAATAAGTTCACATCATTTAGATTATACTTGTTGAAAGGAACTAGCATCTATGAAAAATCATGTTGATTTACACATGCATTCGACGTATAGCGACGATGGTGAGTTTACGCCAACGGAACTCGTGCACCAGTGCAAAACAGCGGGTGTTCGTACAATGTCAATTACTGACCATGATTCCGCAAGAGGAAATGCTGAAGCAAGAGCTGAAGCTGAAAAGCTTGGAATCAATTATATATCAGGGATTGAAATCGACTGTAGATTCAACGGCATCAATTTGCATTTGCTCGGTTATGGATTCAACGATAGTAGTTCTGATTTTATAACGCTGGAAGAACATATATTATCCGGTGAAAGGAATGCATCAAGGGAGCGCCTTGAGTTAACTCGTAAGCTTGGCTTTTGCATTTCTGAGACAGAGCTAAATGCTATTTCGAATATTGATGATGGAACGGGAATCTGGACCGGAGAGGTTTTTGCTGAACTATTACTAGAAAAACAAGAATACCTTGACAACGAACACCTATTGCCTTACCGCACTGATGGAAGCAGAGCCGATAATCCATTTGTCAATTTTTATTGGGATTATTATGCACAAGGAAAACCTTGTTATGTGGAGGTCGATTTCCCAACACTCAAAGATGCGGTTGCACTTGTGCGAGATAATGGTGGTAAAGCTGTGCTTGCACATCCCGGTAATAACCTAAAAGGTCGCTTAGAGCTGTTCGATGAGATTGTCAAGGCGGGCATTGACGGTGTTGAAGTCTTTTGCAGCTACCACGACGAAAAAACTGCTCAGTATTTCTACGAGCAGGCACAAAAGCATTCTCTTCTAATCACATGTGGAAGCGATTATCATGGCAAGACAAAGCCTTCTGTTAAATTAGGTGAAACAGGATGTTGGATAGATTCGCAACAAATCGAATCTCAGTTTTGCCCTTCTGCTTGCCCATGTTCATAAATCAATTATTCTCGTGGAGCAAGGCGTGTGTTGCTCCACGAGTTTATTAATTTATTTCCTCATAACGCGCATTGCGTTGAACACTGCTAGTAATGATACACCCACATCTGCAAATACCGCTTCCCATAGTGATGAAACACCGATTGTTGCTAAAAAGAGGAACAGGAATTTTATTCCTAATGACACTATAATGTTCTGCCATACTATGCGCTTAGTAAATCTTGCAATCTTTACAGCTTCTATTAGCTTTGCCGGTTCGTCTGTCATTAGCACCACATCAGCGGCTTCGATTGCTGCGTCTGAACCAAGAGCACCCATTGCCACGCCGACATCAGCCATTGCCAGTACAGGGGCATCATTAATCCCATCACCGACAAATGCTAGGGTTTTCTTTGATTGTTTTTCATTACTTAATAGTTCAACTTTCTCGACTTTCTCTTGTGGCAACAAACCTGCATAAACCTCATCTAGCTTCAGCTCTTTTGCTATAGCGTCGGCGATTTCGGGAGTATCTCCTGTTAGCATAACCGTTTTTCGAACACCTAAATCTTTTAACGAGTCGGAAAGCCCATAGCTGTCCGGCTTTATTTCGTCTGCAATTAATATACATCCGGCATATATGCCAGCTATTGCAACATATACCTTTGTGCCAGCTAGTGTAGATTTTTCATATGGTATTCCCATTTTTTCCATCATCTTGTCGTTCCCAGCAATGATGGTTGCTCCGCTTTTACTTACACTTACGCCATATCCTGCTGTTTCTGTGTAATTACTTAATTTTTCTTTGTCAATCTCTTTGCCATATTCTTCTATAATTGAAGTTGCAATTGGATGGTTGGAAAATGCCTCAACGTACACTGCAGCTTCTAATACATCGCTTTCATCAAAGCCATTTGCCGGTTTTATTTTCGTTACACTAAACACACCTTTTGTCAAAGTTCCAGTTTTATCGAATACAACCATATCCATATTGGCGAGAGCTTCCAAATAGTTTCCACCTTTAATAAGAATCCCACGTTTTGAGGCTCCGCCTATTCCACCAAAAAAGCCAAGTGGAATTGAAAGCACTAAGGCGCATGGACAAGAAATTACCAGAAATACCAATGCGCGACTAATCCATTCATACCAAACACCCCCAAAGAATAGCGGTGGTATAACTGCAAGTAATACAGCAAGTCCTACCACAGCAGGTGTGTAGTATCGAGCAAATTTAGTTATGAATGTCTCTGTTGGTGCTTTTTTCTCTGCTGCATTTTCTACTAAATCGAGTATTTTTGAAACAGTTGATTCCTGAAACAACTTAGTTGCTTCAATAGTCAGCACGCCATTTTGATTGATACACCCGGACAAAACTGAGTCTGATACAGAAGCTTTTCTCGGAACTGATTCTCCTGTCAAAGCCATTGTGTTGAGCATAGCTTCGCCATCGACAACAATTCCATCTATTGGAATTTTTTCTCCCGGTCTAACAACAAAAACATCGCCGATTTGCACCGTTGTCGGATCAACTTTAACTATCTGTCCATCCTTCATTAGATTAGCATAATCCGGACGAATATCCATTAAATCGCCGATTCTCTTTTTAGATTTTGTAACTGCCAACTCTTGAAAGAATTCACCAACTTGATAAAACAGCATAACTGCCGTTGCTTCTGCAAACATTCCTATTCCAATTGCACCGACTGTAGCAATACCCATGAGAAAATTCTCATCGAATATTTTCCCTTTTAACACGTTCTTTAACATTTTTAATAGAACATTGCTACCAAGAAGCAGGTAACTAGCAGCAAAAAGTGCAATAGCAATATATTCACTATTAGCTATATTTAGTATATATTCAAAAATAATACCAGCTGTGAAAATAGTGGCTCCGGATATCAGCCATATTATTTTACCCTTTGGAATATTATGTTTTATATTAGAGTCTCGTTCCTTTACGATTTCGCTGACTGATGAACAGCAGTCATGACAATTATTATGATCGTGATCGTGTGACATGATGGTCACCCCCTATGAAGTTGTGTCGCTCGTCATTTCGACGATTGAACAATCGTTCAACTGTATTTTACACCAAATTTCTTCAATTGTCAACGATTTTGCGCATATACTAATCTTGAAAGTCAAAACCGACTGCTTTTTAAGGCAATCGGTTTTATTATATATTTCACTGAATAATATTTTGTGCGTGCGCAGTTCTTTAATCATCCGATTGTTACAGAACCAGGTTCCAAGATGCCTGTTATGCCGCCGGAGTGCATAAATGGATGAACGGAAGTTATATTTGCTACACTACCCGCTGGCGTGTTTGGTGCCACATCAAAGCGGAAGTATACATAT
>WQWL01000076.1 GCA_009785345.1 Oscillospiraceae bacterium | reverse complement strand
GACGGATTGAGCCATAATTTGGCAAAAACAGCGTATGAAGCTGCCATTTCGCAAGGAGCGGAATCTCAAATCATTCAATTAACCGGATTATCGCTTTGCCAAATGTGCGGTGATGGTTGGGGAATATGCAGGACCGAACATCGATGCGTGCTTGGTAAGGATGATGGATTTAACGATTTTCAAGAAAAAATCCATTGGGCTGACGCATTTGTATTAATCACACCGGTATACTGGGGTGAAGTTAGTGAAGGCATGAAAACTTTTATAGACAGATTGCGTCGCTGCGAAGCATCAAAAAAATGGGACGGCAGTGGTCCATCATTCTTTGAAGGCAAATCCAGTATCTTGGTAGCCGCAGCTGGCGGTGGCGGTGGTGGGATTACCAATACATTCATACAAATGGAACGAGCGATAGAACACATGGGTGGTACTTCATACCCTTATGATATTTATGGATTTTTTGATTACATAGCAGTCAACCGTTGGAATCAAAACTATAAACAAGAAGCACTAAGAAATGCTGTTATAGCTTTAATAAAAAGCAAATGATGGCTAGGCACTATTTTAATGGACGACTTGTGCCTCAAGTAAAACTAAAGGAATGGATTTTAATATGAAAATTCTTGTAATAGACGGCATGGGTGGGGGAATTGGCAAATCGATTATTGAAAAACTGAAAGCCGAGTTGAACGATATTGAAATAATCGCTGTTGGAACAAACTCAATCGCAACATCTGCCATGCTCAAGGCAGGTGCAGATTTTGGTGCGACAGGAGAGAACGCAATTGTATTCAATGCCACTCGCACCGACTATATAATTGGAGTGACAGGTATCGTTTTTGCAAACTCAATGCACGGTGAGGTAAGCCCGGCAATGGCGCTTGCAGTATCATCAAGCCCTGCACATAAATTCTTAATACCTACAGATAAATGCAATGTCACAGTATCGGGAGTCAAACAAGCTTCGGTGCAGGAATATATAAATGAAATAGTGGATAAACTGCGTTACTCATTGACGGCATGATACAGACGCGTTATAATTGAAACAAGAAATATGGTTGAAGAGGGTAAAAAGATATGCCAATAATTTCATCATTTTATGGAATCATAATAAGAATGTATTTTAATGATACAGAGCAACATCACACACCACACTTTCACGCTTCATACGCAGGAGCAAAAGCTGTGTTTGATTTGGATGGCAATTTGATTGTTGGTACCTTTCCGCCAAAGCAAACTAATATATGTTGTGGCATGGGCTGATATTCATAAGGAAGAATTGACTGCATTATGGGAAATTATGCAAACGGATGGAGATTACTTCAAAATAAAGGGGTTGGAATAAGTGGATACTTACCCGGCATTAAAAACGGCAATACCGCTAGATGACTTTTACCTAATGTTAGATTTTGGAAATGGTGAAAAAAGAATTTATGACTTCAAGCCTAATTTAACGCATAAATTTTATCAAACTTTATCTGATACACGATTATTCAATACGGTTTCTGTGAATGATGGTGAGATTGAGTGGGCGACAGGTCAAGATTTTTGCCCAAACACATTGTATGAGCAAAGCAAACCTGTGTAAAATTAGATTATATTTTTCTACATAAACGCGGTTGACACAAATTCTATTGAGTGATAAAATTTCTACAATGCATATCATGAAGGTATGCGCGTGTAAATGAGCAATATAATAGCAAATGAAATAATTACTAATTAATGCCAAAAGGTATTTTGTATAGCAGAAGCTATGCAAACCCTGTTGGCATTATTTTCATTTTTATTTGGAGGAAAAACAACTTTGACATTAGAACAATTTTTCAAAGAAAACCCAAAGGTTGCAATAGGATTTTCAGGCGGAGTGGATTCATCATATTTATTATTTGCGGGACTTAGATATGGAGCGGATGTACATGGATACTATGTAAACGCAGCATTTCAACCACAGTTTGAATTTGAAGAAGCAAAAAAACTGGCAAAACTCATCGGAGCCAAGATGACCGTGCTTGAAATAGATGTTTTGGGGAATGATGAAGTGCTTGCAAACCCGCCTGAACGTTGTTATGTTTGTAAACTTGCCATATTCGGCTCATTGGTGAAGCAAGCAAAGGCAGATGGATACCCGCTCATAGTCGATGGCACAAATGCATCTGATGATGCATCAGACCGCCCCGGAATGAAAGCTCTGGAAGAAATGAGTGTGCGTTCTCCACTGCGTGAATGTGAACTTACCAAAGACGATGTGCGCCGACTTTCAAAAGAAGCCGGACTCTTCACATGGGATAAACCGTCGTACGCTTGTCTCGCTACTCGCATACCAACAGGTAGACGCATTACCGGAGAACTTTTACAATGTGTAGAAAAAGCAGAGGATGCATTATTTGCGCTCGGGTTTTCGGACTTTAGAGTGCGTGTTTACAATGACGCAGCGAGACTACAATTTCCACAAAACCAAATGCAAATTGCACTTGAAAAAAAAGAAGAAATAATAATGACAATAAAACCACATTTCCCAATAGTATTATTAGACATGGAAGGACGATAAAAAATGAAAGCAATTGAAATTTTGAAAAGTGTACAAAACGGCGAAACTACAGCAGAAGAGGCAATGCTCAAACTGCGCATGCAACCCTTTGAAGAATTGGGATATGCTACAGTCGATCATCACAGACAATTAAGAACAGGTATTGCTGAAGTTATCTATGGCGAAGGCAAGACAGCAGAGCAAATTAGTGGTATTGCGACATCTATGCTAAATAATAAGCAGAGTGTTATATTGATTACAAGAATGTCAAAAAAAATTGCAGAAGCCGTGAAAAAAGACCACCCACAAATGACTTATCATGAACTGGCACGAGTAGGAATCATCGGTGAAATACCAAAACCTGATGGTATAGGCTATGTGGTCGTTGCTACAGGCGGCACAACAGACTTACCTGTTGCAGAAGAAGCTGCACTCACAGCCGAAGCGTTGGGTAATGAAGTTGTACGCTTATATGATGTAGGTGTTGCAGGATTGCACAGATTGCTTGCAAAGCTCGATGTTGTAATGGGCGCACGCTGTGTTGTAGCTGTAGCAGGAATGGAAGGCGCACTGCCGAGTGTTATGGGTGGACTTGTTGATTGTCCCGTAATTGCAGTGCCTGTAAACTGTGGATATGGTGCTAGTTTTAATGGTCTATCAGCACTCCTAACTATGCTTAATTCTTGTGCCAGCGGTGTATGTGTAATGAATATTGACAATGGCTTTGGTGGCGGATATCTAGCGAGCATGATTAATCATCAATAGGGTGAGTTCAAGCTCATTTCAACTTCTAAAGTTGAAAATGTCGCTTTTCAGATGGAGATTTTATTCCGCCTGAAAACATTATGCCTAAAATGGCAAAAATCTTTAATGTAACATTTTGGAAAGGAATGATCCTTTTATATGAAAACTTTATATTTTGAATGCGGTATGGGTGCGGCCGGAGATATGCTGATGGCAGCGTTACTTGAATTGCATGATACCCCCGATGATTTCATTCAAAGACTTGGGGAAATAGGAATCCCGGATGTGACAGTAAATGCTAAACCAAGTGTAAAATGTGGTATCACAGGGACACATGTCACAGTCAAAGTTGGCGGACGAGAAGAAGCTTCCCATGATCAGCACCACGGCGATGATCATAACCATGGTCACCATCACGAGCACGATCATGGTCACAGCCACAATCATCATAAACACAGTCACGAGCATAACGACCATGCTCACACACATAGCCACAATCATGACACACACGAACATTCACATGAGCATGATGACCACAGTCATGGTAGCTACAGCAATATTGAGCACATGATTAATCATCTAAATGTATCTGACAATGTAAAAAAGAACGCGCTTGGTGTCTACAAACTTCTTGCGGAAGCTGAAAGTCGCGCTCACGGTGTTCCTGTTAACCAAATTCATTTCCATGAAGTTGGAGAAATGGACGCAGTTACAGATATCGTCGGCGTGTGCATGCTAATCGAAGAGCTTGCACCGGAAAAAATATTATGCTCAGCAATAAATGTTGGCAGTGGATATGTACGTTGCTCTCATGGAATATTACCCGTTCCTGCACCCGCAACGGCAACAATATTAAAGGGAGTACCAACATATAGTGACCAAATCAAGGGTGAACTATGTACCCCGACGGGTGCAGCCATACTCAAACACTTCGCAAGGGATTACTGCACAATGCCGATGTTAACTGTATCTGGAATTGGATATGGTATGGGTAAAAAAGATTTTGCAAAAGCCAACTGTGTGCGAGCTTTTATCGGAGAAAGCATTGACACAGACGGTATCAACGAAAGTGTGGTAGAGCTTGTGTGCAACCTCGATGACATGACTGCCGAAGCCATTGCATATGCTCAACAGCTACTACTCGATGAGGGCGCACTGGATGTATATACCACGCCTATCGGCATGAAAAAAGGTCGTGCAGGCTTGAGCTTCACTTGCATGTGTCACACATCTGACAAAGATAAAATGCTGCCTCTGATTTTCAAGCATACAACCACACTTGGTATCAGAGAGTATGTAAATCGTAGATACGTTTTGCAAAAAAAACATTCAGAAGTGCAGTCGAAATTTGGTGCCGTAAAAGTTAAAACTTCATATGGATTTGGAGTTGAAAAATCTAAACCAGAATATGAAGATATAGCAAGAATTGCTCGCGAAAACAATATTTCTATAAATGAAGTGTTAGAAACATTGAATACAAAATGAGGAAATTATTCAAGCGAATAAATATTTTTAAAATTACCGAAAGAGACGGTTGTTATGGCGGAAAAGCAAGATTATACACATAATAAGGCACACACGCATGATGGGCACGAAAAACCGCACTCGCATACTCACAGCCATACACAAACAAAAGCGGTTCTAAATCGTCTATCGCGTGCAATTGGTCATCTAACTGCTGTGCGTACTATGGTTGAGAATGGTCGCGACTGCTCAGAGGTTTTAACCCAACTCGCCGCTGTGCGTTCAGCAGTAAACAAAACAAGCGAAGTAATTCTAAAAGACCATCTGGATCACTGCATAATTTATGCAGCCGAAAAAGGCGACATGAAAGCAATAAAAGAACTAAACAAAGCGATTGAATTGTTTATGAAATAAAAATAAAAATATGAAATAACAAGGCATGGTTAAAATCAGCCGTGCCTTTGCCATATCGTATTGTGGAACTTTTTCGCCATTTTCAACGTCATAAAACTTAATAGCAGATTAATAATTGCGTAACTGTGGTGATTGAAGATAATTGTAAAAGAGAATTATTGCAATTTTTGCAGTATTCACAGTGTTTATTATATGCACCACACACAGTAATCATTGAAAAGTACATGTATTAATATGGAAAAAGAGGCAAGCTCATGAACCTTACATTACACCTAACGAATAGATGTAATCTCGCATGCACATATTGCTTTGTGCCATTTGGCAATTTGCGTATGACTGCAGATACAGCAAAAGCAGCGGTTGATTTTGCTGTTAGTAAAGGATCACCAACCGGACTTTTGTTCTATGGTGGCGAACCCATGCTTGAGCGAGAAGTAATTCACCAAACTGTAGCATATGCAGAACAAATTCGCAAAGAAACAGGACATCAATTTTCTTACAAAATGACAACAAATGGCACATTGCTTGATGAAGAATTTCTAAAGTTTGCAAAAAGCGTCAATCTAACAATAGGGTTCTCACACGATGGACCAGCTCAAGATGATTGCCGATTTTTTACTGATGGCTCACCATCCTCCGGAGTACTAGCGGATAAAATTCCATTGTTGTTGCAATACCAACCTTTTGCAATAGGGATGAGTGTCTTGGATTCAACTGTTGTACATAAAGCGACAGCTATGGTCAAGTTTTTGCGTCGGAGCGGATTTCGTTATATAACAATTAATCTTAACTATGGTGCTCGTTGGACGCAAAATGATTTTGAAATACTGAAGCAAGAATACGAGAAAATGGCAAAACTGTATTATAATTGGATGTTAAAAGAGGAAAAAGTTTACCTTTCGCCATTTGATCAAAAAATTCTCTCACATATAAAAGGCGAAAACTATAATATCGACCGTCGCAGAATGTCACAAAACCAACCGTCCATAGCACCGGATGGTACAATTTTCACAGGCTCACGCTATGTAGATGATCCGGCATTCTCTATAGGTGATGTCTGGTCAGGAATTGATGATAAGAAACTGAAGTTTTTCACACAAAAAGGCGAGACCCCACTAGATGCATGCAAGAAATGTGCCATTCAGAATCGCTGTAACTATGCTTATGATACCCTTGCACGAAATGGTGAGGAGTTTGCCATCGATATAAAACCGGTAATGTGTGCCCACGAAAAACTTCTCACTCCAATCGTTGACAAATTGGCTGAGGACTTGTATCGTCAAGACAGTGCGCTGTTTATGCATAAGCATTATAATGAAATGTACCCATTCCTATCAGCACTGGAAGAAGGGCTTTATTAAGACGGGTGATGAAAGGATTTGAAAGTCGCACATTTGCTTATTGTCAAATGTGCGATAACTAAGTATAATGATTTTCTGTAAACAATAAATATTGAGAGGAATGGTTATTATGAAATCAAATATCACAGGATTGGCCCACATCGGTATATTCACAAAAGATATAGGCAAATCAATCGATTATTATAAGCGTTTAGGATTTGCGCTGGACAACGAAGAAGAAGTTGGCGAAATGAAGCTCGCATTTCTTAGCGCGGGTACATGTCTTATCGAATTGATTGGAGTAGCCGAAGAGCGCACCGCAGGAGTGGTAGACCATATTGCTATGGTTGTTGATGATATCGATCAAGCTGTTTCAGATGCCATCGCAAACGGCATTGAAATTGACGCATCGCAAATAACGAGCGTACCCATCCTAGGCGGCGTAAGAAATGTATTCTTCACAGGTCCGGATGGAGAAAGACTTGAATTTTTCGAATACAGTAAATAAATGGGGCTGTAAAACACAAATAGCGGCGCGGCCTTCCTGGACGCGCCGTTTTGCTATAAACCTATTTTTTCACTCGACTGAACGTACAACATCAAAGAAATCTATATATTGTAACGTCAGCTCTACACCATCACTTACAGCCAGAACACCAATACTCATTGTAAAGAAAATTTCCGTACCGATATGCCCCAATGCGTCGATTATACGCTCGTCTGTAGGTCTTTCCGGATAATACTGTGAGAGGGAATCCGGATGAAATCCTGTTATCACAGCATATTGAGGACTTATGGCTTGTATGAAATCGACGCTTTGTCGATTATGCCTGCCATGCCGGGGCACTTTTAGAAAATCATAATTTATATTCATAATCTCATCATTTTCAAGAAGCTCTTGCAATCGACCAGCTACAGCGTCACCTGTAAATAAGAAACTATTGTCTCCATGAGTAACACTTACGATAATCGAATAGTCATCACCGGTAGGTTGCGTGGCTTCATCTGCTGCGGCATCGTCTTGATAAGTATCTTGCTCCCGTGCAAAATGAAAATACTCCAAGGCAGATGAATCGATAATGAACTCAGCACTATCAAAAGTAAATCTCATAGTCTCTGTCAATATGAGAGGTTCAATATCAGCATCTTCCAAAGCACTTTCAAATCTGTCCACATGATTTGACTCTCTACTATAATTCGGTACAATAACGCTGATTACATCTATTTCATTTATGATGACATATGCACCACCGACATGATCACTGTCGAAATGAGTAATTACCAAATAGTCAATCGTAGTTATACCCTGCTCAAACAAGTAATGAGCGATATATTGCCCATGCTGTATTTCTCCCGTATCGATCATTACAGTATGATTTTCTGTTGTAATCAAAATCGCATCAGATCGACCAATACCAAAGACACGGACTTCCATAGTGCCAACTGCATCAACACAAAGTTCTACATTTGACGCACAGCCAACAAGTAAAACAAGTATAATAATCAACGCTATAACACGGCTATATATCTTCATTATATGAGCTCCTATATTCAAAAATCTATTGAAAATTTACTCTGATTATTTACAAAAATGTCATTGGACTATCAGCATTTTGCATGTTATTGTATTATCGTTGTCGCCCCCTATACTGACACAGGAAGGGGTGATATAATGCATATTTTTCTTTCATTTATTGTTTCTATCATAGCAAGTGTAGTTGCTTACTGCATTTGCAAATGGCTGGATAGAGACTAATGCGGCAATCAGCCTATGAGAAAGCACCGAGAGGCAAGTCTCGGTGCTTTCATTTTGACATAATGCAATTTTTCTTTCCTTCATGTGCCTGTATCGTACCACAAGTGGTCATTTCTGTCAATCGCAAATTACTATTTGACGCGACTACAAAGCATCGCATATTCCACCGATTACAGCACCTATTGCTTCGCCAATTACCTCGCCGATTGAGGATGCAGCACCCTCCGCTACAGTCGCACAAACTACTTCCGCTGCTACTGTGCCGGTTGCCTCCGCCATAGTCTCGCTGAGTAAACCTGTTGCTGCAACACCAGCCATATCGACTGCCGGTTCAGCACTTTCGTTTGTTGCCGACCTTCCAAGCTCAATTCCCACTTCACCGACGACTTCAAAAGTACCAGACAATATAGAGTTATGTCGTCGTTGCGCTTCCACTCCTGCCGAGTTAACTATGGCATTATTAATATTTGCGTTTTGTAAATTCATGCGACTCACCATCAATTACTTCTTGCTATAAAATTTACTTTCGTATGTTTCTCTGTCCATATCGGACTCAAAGAACAGAGCGATACAACCAGGTCCTACGTGTGCGCCGATAACAGGACCCATCGTACATACATATAAATTCTCAACATCAACTTTTGACTTAATCATATCAGCTACAGTATTTGCATCTTCGAGACAATTAGAGTGACTGATAATAACGGTATCTAATTTCTTTGTGTCAGGATTAAGAGTTCTTGTCATTTGACCTACAAGTGCTTCCAGCGCTGCTTTGCGACCACGTGCTTTGTCTTTCAATTTAAGTGAACCGTCAGGATGAACATTCAAAAGTGGCTTAATGCCAATAATAGAACCTGCAATAGCTTGAAGCTTACTCAAACGCCCGCCGCGATGCAGATACATTAGATCATCAACTGTGAATAATGAGAGGCAAGAATGTTTTTTCTCATCTAGCCATTTTGCAGTTTCTTCTGCAGAAAGACCTTCTGCACGCTTTTTAACGGCTAATGCAGTAACAAGACCAACACCGCCTGCAGCATTTAAGCTGTCAACAATGTATATTTTACAGTCAGGATAGGTTTCTTTTACATCATCAAGGGCCATAAAAGCGTTTTGTGCTGTACCGGAAAGTGCGCTACTCAACAGAACAACAAGAACTTCTTCGTCTTTTTTTGCATACTCGGTAAAAGCTTGTGTAAAAGCTTCCGGATTGATTAGAGTTGTGCCGGATTTTCCACCATCTGCCAATGCTTTGTAGAAATCTGCATCAGAGATTTCTTGCCAGCGACCATTTACATGGGTCACATCATTAAGATGAAACGGTATCGGGATAATATCTAGTCCATTTTCATCAACGAACTCCTGTGGTAAGTCGTAGCTAGTGTCTACTAAAATTGTGAATTTACTCATGCATATCATTACCTTTCCGGAACTACTCGTATCACACGTAAGTACGTAGATAGTGTGTTTATAATCCCACGTCATTATTACACTAAATCGTTAAAAATTCAAGTATTTATTGATGTTTTTTGAATATTCACTCTATATTTACTGATTTTGGCATATAGAATAAAGTGGGTGTCGCCACAACTGCATTTATTATGCGTAAATATGCTCAAACACCCACCCTCTTTTGAATCAATTAACTTATCCCTTATCCTTCAACTCCGCAGTAATCTTCTCAAGAAACTCATCGAAAGCCATTGCGCCGATGTCACCCTCGCCACGTTTGCGCACTGTAATCAAGCCATCTTCGGCTTCCTTATCACCAAGAACAAGCATATACGGAATCTTTTGCATTTGTGCTTCACGAATCTTGAAGCCAATTTTCTCACTGCGGAAATCAGTTTCAACACGGAATCCTGCTGCAAAAAGTTTGTCAGCGATTGTCTGTGCATAATCACGTGTGCGATCTGTGATAGGCATAACCATGACCTGCACAGGTGCAAGCCAGAGTGGAAACGCACCTGCATAATGCTCTGTAAGTATGGCGATGAAACGCTCTAGTGACCCAAGTACAGTACGATGAATCATAACCGGACGATGTTTTTCCCCATCTGCTCCGACATATTCGAGTTCAAAGCGTTCCGGCATCTGGAAGTCAAGTTGGAGTGTTGCACATTGCCATGAACGACCAAGGCAATCAATGAGGTGGAAGTCAATTTTTGGACCATAAAAAGCACCGTCCGCCGGATTAATGCGATAATTTACGTTTTTTTCGACAAGCACATCTTCCAAAGCTTTTTCAGCCATATCCCATGTCTCAATTTCACCCATGAATTTTTCAGGACGTGTTGAGAGTTCAACGCGATATTCAAATCCAAATACAGTGTAAAACCTGTCAACGAGATCAATGAGCTTCGCGATTTCTCCGGGAACATGCTCAGGCATCATATATAAGTGAGCATCATCTTGTGTAAAACATCTTACACGCATCAAGCCGTGCAGTGCACCTGAAAGCTCATGACGATGAACAGTTCCAAGCTCTGCAACACGCACAGGCAACTCGCGATAACTCCACATGCGACGCTTATATGCAATCATACCACCCGGACAGTTCATTGGCTTAATAGCGTAGTCGGCATCATCGATTTTTGAAAAGTACATATTGTCTTTATAGTGATCCCAGTGACCTGAACGATGCCAGAGTTGTTCATTGAGAATCATAGGTGTACTGATTTCTTCGTATCCGGCAAGTCTGTGCTCTTCGCGCCAGAAATTAACAAGTTCATTTCGCACAACCATACCTTTTGGGAAGAAAAATGGAAATCCCGGACCTTCTTCGTAAAGTGCAAACAAATCAAGCTCACGACCAAGTTTTCTGTGATCACGTAGCTTTGCTTCTTCAATTCGTCTGAGATGTTCCTCAAGCTCAGGCTTACTCATGAAGCATGTGCCATATATACGTTGCAGCATCTTATTATCGGCATCGCCACGCCAATAAGCACCTGTACAACCTGTAAGCTTTAACGCATTCGCCTTAACTCTAGCTGTAGTATCAACGTGAGGACCTGCGCAGAGATCGCAGAACTCACCTTGCTTATAAAAGCTTATAACAGCATCTTCAGGCAAATCATTTATAAGCTCAACCTTATAAATCTCGCCTTGCTCGCTAACCAACTTCAAAGCCTCATCACGTGAAAGCTCAAAACGCTCCAAAGGAAGCTTCTCCTTTGAAATCTTACGCATCTCAGCCTCGATTGCTTCAAGATCGGTTGGGGTGAAAGGCGTTGGTGAATCAATATCATAGTAAAAGCCATCGGTAATAGAAGGACCGATAGCTAATTTAACATCAGGAAACAAACGCTTAACAGCTTGCGCAAGCATATGTGCAGCCGTATGACGATACGCATCCTTATATTCTTCGTTTTCAAAAGTGTATAAATTTTCAGACATAGTAAACTCCAATCCTTTCGCTGGGAGCTTATGGCATAAGCTCCTGATAAAATGTATATATAAATATGTCATAATTGCGTGCTGTTGTCAATATTTCTGTAATTTCTTCAAAATACCTATTCACATTAGAAAAATATGTGTTACAATATCAGGGTATGTTAACAATGGAGTTTATTCCTAGTCTGTGCACCGTTTACAAAATAACTAGCTTTAATAAATTCTGGTTACTTTGTAAACGGTACACTAGGAGCCATGGACAAAAGTTCCCTGGAAATATTCCATTAAATATTTTAGGAGGAATTCAATGAGCAACAAATTTGTATACCTGTTTTCCGAAGGCGACGGAAAGATGAGAGAACTGTTGGGCGGTAAAGGCGCAAACTTGGCTGAGATGACAAGTCTTGGGTTACCCGTTCCGCAAGGATTCATTGTCACAACTGAAGCTTGTACCAAGTACTACGAAGAAGGTGAAGTAATCAGCGACGCAATCCAAAACGAAATAATGCAAAACATTGACAAGCTAGAAGGAATTTCAGGAAAGAAATTCGGCGATGCTGCAAATCCACTCCTCGTTTCAATCCGTTCAGGATCCCGTGCATCGATGCCGGGCATGATGGACACAATCCTTAATCTTGGACTCAATGATGAAGTCGTTGAAGTTATTGCTGCAAAAACCGGCAACCCACGTTGGGCATATGACTGCTACCGCAGATTCATTCAAATGTACTCAGACGTTGTTATGGAAGTCGGAAAAAGCTATTTCGAAGAACTGATCGACGAAATGAAAGAAAAGAAAGGTATTACTGAAGACCTTGATCTTTCCGCAGACGACCTGAAAGAACTTGCAAACCAATTTAAAGCTGAATATAAAGCAAAAGTCGGTGCAGATTTCCCAAGTGATGCAAAAGTTCAACTTATGGGAGCAATAAGAGCAGTCTTCCGTTCATGGAACAACCCAAGAGCGATTTCTTATCGCCGTATGTATGGTATTCCTGGTAGCTGGGGCACAGCCGTTAACGTTCAAGAAATGGTATTCGGAAATCTCGGCGACACATCAGGCACAGGCGTTGCATTCTCACGTAACCCTGCAACCGGCGAAAAGAAACTATATGGTGAGTTCCTAATGAACGCACAAGGTGAAGACGTTGTTGCCGGTATCCGCACACCAAACAACATTGAAGAATTACGTGGCATCCTACCGGAAGTATATGAAGAGTTTGCAGCAACAGCACTAAAACTCGAAAATCATTATAAAGACATGCAAGATATGGAGTTTACTATCGAAGACAAAAAACTCTTTATGCTACAAACACGTAGCGGTAAGCGTACAGCAGCTGCTGCATTAAAAGTTGCATGTGACCTAGTTGACGAAGGCATGATCACAGATAAAGAAGCTGTACTAATGATTGATGCAAAATCACTGGACGCACTTCTTCACCCACAATTTGATCCGGCAGCGCTAAAAGCAGCAACACCAATCGGCAGAGGCCTTGCAGCATCACCGGGCGCAGCATCAGGTCACGTTACATTTACAGCAGAAGATGCAAAAAAACTAACAGACGAAGGCAAAAAAGTTATACTTGTACGCCTCGAAACAACACCTGAAGATATTGAAGGCATGAACGCTGCTGCAGGTATTTTAACTGCACGCGGTGGAATGACATCACACGCAGCTGTTGTTGCACGTCAAATGGGTACTTGCTGTGTAGCGGGTTGTGGCGAACTAAGAATTGACGAAAAAGCCAAGCAATTTGAGCTTGACGGCAAAACATTCAAACACGGCGATTGGATCAGCCTAGACGGTTCTACTGGTAACATCTACGACGGTGCTATCGATACAACAGAAGCTACAATCGGCGGTGAGTTCGGACGTATCATGACTTGGGCAGACAAATATAGAAGACTTCAAGTCAGAACAAATGCAGACTCTCCAAGTGATGCAAAAGCTGCACTCGAATTTGGCGCAGAAGGTATCGGTCTTACTCGTACAGAACATATGTTCTTTGAAGCGGACCGTATCCCTGCAATTCGTGAAATGATTTGTGCAGAAACAGTAGAAGAGCGCGAAGAAGCTCTTGCAAAACTTGAGCCAATGCAACAACAAGATTTCGAAGGCATTTATGAAGCAATGGAAGGCAGACCTGTTACAATTCGCTTCCTAGATCCACCACTTCACGAGTTCCTACCAACAAGTGAAAAGGATATCGAAGTTCTTGCAAAAGATACAGGCAAATCAGTTGCTGACATCAAAGCTATAATTGAAAGACTCCACGAGTTCAACCCAATGATGGGTCACCGTGGTTGCCGTCTTGCAGTTACATTCCCTGAAATTGCAGTTATGCAAACAAAAGCTGTTATTAAAGCAGCGATTAAAGTGAAGAAAGCACATCCTGATTGGGAAATTCTTCCTGAAATCATGATTCCACTAGTAGGTGAAGTAAAAGAATTCACTTATCTGAAAGAAATCGTAAAGAGCACAGCTGATGCACTGATAGCAGAAGCCGGAAGCGACCTGAAATATTTAGTCGGTACGATGATCGAAATTCCGCGCGCATGCTTGACAGCAGACGCAATTGCAGCAGAAGCTGAATTCTTCTCATTCGGAACAAACGATCTTACTCAAATGGCATTCGGTTTCTCACGTGATGATGCCGGCATGTTCCTTGACGAGTATTATCAAAAGAAAATATTCGAAATCGACCCATTCGAGCGTATCGATCAAATCGGTGTTGGTAAACTCATGGAAACAGCAGTCGAACTCGGCAAAAAAGCTCGCCCTGACATCAAACTCGGTATCTGCGGCGAACATGGTGGCGAGCCATCATCAGTTGAATTCTGCCACAGAATCGGTCTCAACTATGTATCATGCTCACCATTCCGCGTGCCAATCGCAAGACTAGCAGCAGCACAAGCAGCATTGAAAGACTAGAAAATTATTAATTCATACTAATGTACTGAAGCGTCGATCGGGAACAACCTGATCGACGCTTCAATGGGTTCTGGCGAACGGATGAAGGCGTCGGATGAAATCGCGAGTAAACACAGAGCATTTCGAGCCGAGAGAGGGTTTACCCGGCTGAAAGGTGCAAATACAATCTTAGTGTAAAATTTCAGTAGGAGAACTTCTTAGTATAGCCTACCCAATTGAAGATATCGAATGTACAGTATGTTGTTTAAATATTGTATTGAAGTAACCAAACCAGTGCCGTGCACTGGT
>WQWL01000075.1 GCA_009785345.1 Oscillospiraceae bacterium | reverse complement strand
CGCTAGAACGGGTCTCATCGCCCTAATATGAGATGCGTTCGCCGATAGGCGAATGAGTGGCGAGAGCCACTGGTGCGAAGCGCCACATTGAAATATCAACGTAGTTACATACGCGAAAAATCCGCGACATACCACTTGATTACGGCTAACATGGGACTTGTAATGTTAACTGTAGATCTCCAATATAAAATAAAACACTAGGAAATACCTGTCGATTTATGTTAAAATAGCCAGAGTGATGATATTTTACGAATATAATTGGAGGTTTTCTATGAGTGAGCGTGTTAATGAGCATGATTTCGACTCTGTAATTGACGATTTTGATTCTACTGAGCCTACACCAGCTTTTGAAACTGCGTCTTATATGCAAAATAGAGAACTTTCGTGGCTGAAGTTCAATGAGCGTGTTTTACTTGAAGCAAACCGTGCAGATATGCCTTTGATGGAAAGATTCAAATTTATCTCAATTTTCACAAGTAATTTAGATGAGTTTTTTATGATTCGCGTAGGTTCACTCTCTGACTCTGTTCTTTTGGATAATATGTTAAGTGATAATAAAACCGGAATGTCTGCCATGGAACAGCTTGATGAGATTTATCGTGCACTTCCTCCTTTGTATGAGTTAGTGGGGCAAGCTTTTTTTTCAGTAACACAAGGGTTGCAAAAGCATGGAATTGAGTTTGTAAGAATAGAAGATCTATCCGCCAGCGAACTCAAAACTCTAAAAAGTCACTTTATGCACAATATCATGCCGTTTTTATCGCCTTCTATAATAGATACAAAGCATCCTTTTCCTCATATTCACAATATGCAAATGCATATTGCGGTTACTCTTGAGAAGAAAAGAGGTACAACATTTGGTCTTATTGCTGTCCCCTCTGAACTCGAGAGATTGATTTTACTTGATGGTAAGGGGTGGCGGTTCGTTTTACTAGAAGAGCTGATATTATATTTTGCTGATTTGACTTTCGGCACATACTCAATTATTGAAGGATGTGTAATTGCTGTTACACGTAATGCTGACGTAGGTACCGATGAAGAACAGCTTGATGAGGGTATTGATTTTCGTCAACATATGAAAGCATTGCTTAAGAAACGACAACGTTTAGCGCCCGTTCGTCTTGAACTTACTCGCTCAATTAGTCCGGAAATGGTGAATTTTCTTTGTTCTAGGCTACATCTTGGGCCTCAGCAAGTCTTCCTATCATCTGCTCCACTTGATTTGTCGTTCAGCTTCAACTGGGGATGGTATTTCGACAAAAATATTCTCAATAGACTGGTTTGGCCTACTCATATGCCTGCCAATCCTTTACCAGCATCTGTCAGAGGAGATATGATTAAGCTCATTTCTGAGAAGGATTTATTGCTTTCTTTCCCATATGAGAGTATGCTGCCCTTCATATCCCTTATTCGCCAAGCTACCGACAATCCTTCCGTTTTGTCAATAAAAATAACTGTGTATCGTCTTGATGCACAGTCAAAGCTTGCTGAGTACCTCATTCAAGCTGCTGAGAATGGTAAGGAAGTCATTGTTCTCATGGAATTGCGTGCTCGATTTGATGAGAGTAACAATATTGAGTGGGCAAGCCGATTTGAGGAAGCGGGTTGTAGAGTAATATATGGTCTTGTTGGTTATAAGTGTCATTCGAAATTATGTCTTATAACACAAAGAAAATCCGGTAAACTTCACTATATCACCCAGATTGGTACCGGAAACTTTAATGAAAAAACTGCAAAACTCTATACAGATCTCTCTCTAATTACTGCAAATCAAGAAATCGGTCATGATGCTGCTGCATTTTTCAGCAATATGTTGATTGGAAACCTTGAGGGTGAATATACGCACCTTTGGGTGGCTCCAAACAGTTTTAAGAACAATGTTATGGCAAGCATTGAGCGTGAGCGACAAAAAGCACTCACCGGCATGACAGGTAAAATTGTAATAAAGTGTAACTCACTGACTGATAGGGATATTATTGAAAAACTTGTTGAAGCAAGTGCTGACGGTGTCAATATTTTTATGAATGTGCGTGGGATCTGCTGTTTGGTTCCTGAGTTATCGGGTGTAACTGATAATATCAGTATTTTTAGTATTGTCGGTAAATTTCTCGAGCATACCCGCATATTCTGTTTTGGTGAAGGTGCAGATGCAGATATTTACATTTCTTCAGCCGATTTTATGACTCGTAATACTGAACGCCGCGTTGAGGTTGCTTGTCCGATTTTGGATGTTGACCTGAAAAACAGAATTATATGGATGTTGGATACTATGTTCAATGATGACACTAATGCTTGGGATTTGCGCTCTGATGGTAATTATGTCTTGCGCGAATGTGTTGATCCTACTCATCCACGCAATTCTCAAGAGCATTTTACTATTGAAGCAAAATCCCGTGCTATTCAAACCGAAGAGGATGATTTATTACTGAAACAGGATGATAGTAAGCCTTCATCAAAGCATATTTTGAAAAAATCCATGAATAGGTTATTGAAGCGAAAGTAATCGCAGCCATTCGGCCCCCTACTTTCCTTACCTCATGTTGCCCATGTAGACATTATTTAAATATTGTTTTGCTTTTTCGTATAAACGATACATTGTCACCGGCGGGGTTGCTACTCTGTCGGAGTATCTGTATCTTGGGAAAAATCTCGATATGTGATATGGTATATTTGGATTTATGATTGCCAGTTTTTTCGCAATGTCTTCAACTTCATTTTCATTCTCATTCGGTATAATAAGTGTTGTCACTTCAATGTGACATTTTATATTTGCTATTTCAATCGCTTTTATGACCGGTTCAAGCGTTCCTTCGATCTTGTCGTAGGTTTTGTCACTATGTCCTTTAATATCAACATTCATCGCATCAATGAACGGTAATAGCTCTTCAAGTGGCCCCTTGTTTATATACCCATTGGTGACAAGTACATTCTTGAGTCCAACTTTGTGGATTGCTTTAGAGCAGTTTTCAACAAATTCGTATCCTATAAGTGGCTCATTGTATGTATATGCCACACCAATATTGCCATCTTGTTTTGTCATTACTGCTATTTCCGTTAACTGTTCCGGTGTCATGTGCTCAGTCTTAATATTCTCATACTCCATAGATATTCTATGGTTTTGACAGTACTGACATTTCAAATTGCAGCCGTAGCTTCCTATAGATACAATTTTTTTACCCGGGTAAAACATGTACAGTGGTTTTTTTCAACTGGGTCAAGTGCTACAGATGTCACTTTCCCATAATTAGTTGAAAATAGCGCTCCGTTTATATTTACTCGTACGCCACATTTCCCCATACTCTCATTAACAAGTTCACAGTAATGAGGACATAAATTGCATTTGACTGTGCTAGAATACATGCACTCCCAGTATCTGGCTATTTTTAACTCACTCATGACGTATTACTTTAAATCTTTCTAATTTGATTTTTTCATCATGTGATATTCCTGCTTTTTTTCTTGCTATGTCTATCTGATCATCTACTGTATCAATTCCGTCTAAATTCGGAAGCAGTAGTCCTCTTTTATACCCGCTAGTTACGATTACTCCATAGCGCTTTACATCAAGTTGCTCCCGTCCAGATATAAGTTCGGGCGCGGACAATACATCAACTTTGTATGTTAATAATGGCAGTTCTCTTGCTTGTACAGGCTCAAATCTAGTATCTGACATACCAGCAGATATTGCGTTTTGTATTATCTCATCTGCTACGCACTTTTTTGTTGGTGCAATTGTTCCTATGCAACCACGAAGCCTGTTATTTTTGTATATCGAAACAAATACGCCCGCTCTTCTTTTGATAAGTTCATCTGATATGTTGCCTGGAGTTGGTATCTCTTCTCCTGTCATCACCATGTGTTCAAGTGATTTTCTTGCGAGATTTTGATATTCGTCCTCTATATTTTTCATGTTTTCTATTTTCTCCAAGTTGCTATTTATATATTGCTCAAGTATGTTTTTCCGTTCATTCCTTACCGTCGGACAAAACCTTGCAACAGCATAACCTACACCAAATGGTCCTTCGTATGAAAGCAGCTTTGCGTCAACATTTTGTCTGTCAAAACAGCCAGCGAGAATCATGAGCGAGTTATAGCCGCATTCTCCGGCGCGCTCCCTAAACTCATCTGTTATGTCAAATAATGATAGGAAGTCAGCTTTTTCTAATGCTTTGATAACCTGCGAGTCAAACTTTGGACCCTCCGCAGAAAAACCATATGGTCCCTCTGCACTTAATTTATGAGATAAATCTGATGATGCTATCAGCACGACTTTTCGTTCCTTATTTTCTGCCGCCTCTGCAATTACTTGTCCAAGCATATAGTGTTCTACAGAAGCCATAGCGGATTGTGATACGCGGACTGACTGATAATTATTGTAGTGTTGATTTATATACCACATAGGTACTGTAACTCCGTGATCAAGTTTGGCATCCTTTTCTCCTTGTGTACCTGCGTATATGTCATGTTTCTGTGCAACCCGTATTATTTCACTCACTAGGTCTAAATCATAATATGTTTCAAATGTTTCGCCATGCGCTCCAAATCTCTCTAAATCACCATACGCTTTTTTACCCGGTGATATATGGAAATAGTCCGAATATACTGTTCCATGGGGTGTTATATATATTATTGTCTCCGGTGCAATACTTGCGATTTCACGAGCGACTTCATCCATTGCAGATAGCGTGTCTGCGATTTCCTTACTTCCTTTACCTTTACTTACCGTCGGCACCGCAAGTGGTGGATGTGGCAGCGTATATGCTCTGACAATTGCCATTCCTTTTTTCCTCCCTAAAAATACAGTATTTTCTCTATTCTCTATTGACATTATGTGTGAGGTTGTTTAATATATGGTAAGGAAAGTACGAAATTTAAGTTTATGATAGAGAGGTAGATATGGTATGGAAGTAGCAAAAGTAACCAGTAAAGGGCAAATTACCATTCCAATTTCGATTCGCAAATGTCTTGGAATCAATGAAGGCGATAAAATTTTGTTCATCTATAAGCATGACGGTGTTATGATGGTAAATCCAAACTCACTTCAAGGTGGTGTTCCGGATGGTATTGTTGATATAGCAGAAACTGTGGTAACCACAGAAACAGTCGCTGTGGCAAAAGAGAGTAAAGCTCCAAGTGTGGCTGCAACGAAAGCTACTGTAAGGTCGGATGCACCAGCAGTAGCTGAACCAACTCAAAGTGCTATTGTCAATGATGCTATAGCTTCTGAAACTCCTCCGGTATCAACAAGTATTCTTGAGTCTGCATCTCCTCCACCTGTCCAAGAGCCGAGTAACGTTGATACATTTAACTTAAATACACTAATGGATGACCAACGTTCAATGGGATCACTATAGAATATAGTTTTCTAAGTCTAAATCGGGATGCTGCAAGATGATTTTTATGATTGCACTCATTATTCCTCCGAAGCCTCTATTATATTATGCTGCAGGTGCTAATGTTCCGGTCGAATCAATTCTATTTAGCATACGTTCATTTATTATTGGAAACGGTGCCGGACCAATGTCTAAAATGAACGTGTGGAAGTCCAGTAAGTTGAAGTCACTTCTCAGTGTATTTTCAGCTTCAACACGGAGTTCGATTATCTCTATAAATCCAAGTGTATAGAAAAGCGAATTTAGTGGAACGGCCGTTACTCTGTTGTACATACGTTCCGCTGGGTCCATATCTGTAATACCAAATATTGTAAGAAATTCGGCTACATCTTCCATGTCCCACCCTAAGAGGTTTACACCAAAATCTATATGAGATACCATAAGCATGTTGAGAAAGCGATCACTCCAAAACAAAGTTGCTTCTTCCTCACCAATACCGGCAAAGAAATAACTAAACATTTCTGCATAGGTTGCCCATCCCTCAGAATAACCAATATTTGATAGGGCAAATCGTATTGGATGAGGAAACTGATAACGAAAATAAACATTCTGATACATATGTCCCGGATAGCTTTCATGGGCTAATACTGTAAAGAAAAACAAGTTGTCATCAGTAGATGCCGGATTCATGTATACAACATTTTCATTAAATCTATCCACAGCAGGTACAAGGAAAAATGCAGGTCCAAGATGATCTTGTAGACTTTCGTGCACTTCTACTACACTTAGCCCCGTTTCTCCTTCAATTTGCGGAAAGTCCCTCATCATTTGACTGCGCAATTTAAAAATCTGTTGTTCAACAGGCATGTCGTCTATTTGTCCCGCTGTGCCATTTCTAAATCGTTCATCAAGTTCAGGATTGTTTTGAAGAATTTCAAATGCGGTTGACCACGTATCTTGTAGCCATGTTGACAATACTTCTCCCAGTTCTTCTATCGACTTATCTGTTCCGATTCTATGACGTAGTAGTGCATGAGCATATTCTACACCACCCGGCAAGTTCGCAAGCCCACCTGAACGCGCGCCAACTCCTCGTAGCTCTTGCATTGCTTCTAAAAGACTCTCATATGCGCGTATTACATTGTTTAGGACTTGATACTCGTTCTCTTGCATAAAACGTTCACGCTGCTCATCAGTAAGTCCATAGTAATTCTCTATTCTATCATTAAATATTGTGATCAACAGATTATCTTCAGGGCTTTCAATGAAACTTTCTATTGATTCGATAACGCTGTCAACATTAGCATCATTTAAGAAAAGACCACGCCTTGAGCGTTCACGTTCAAACTCTATAATTTCATCAAAGTAGCGGTATGTATCAGCAAGCAGTTCCAGATATATTTCTATATCTTCTACTGTATAGAAATTGAATTCAGCAAGCAAAATTGGCAGTTGCACCTGTAGTCCGTTCATAGGGCGAATAATGCCTGTAACGTAGAAAAAGTCATCATCTTCTCCCATAATTTCAGAAAGTAAAAGGCTGCGCCTTAGTATATCGTATACAATTCTCTGATCATATCGAAGATACGCTCTAACAAAATCATCAAGCTGATTAGATAAATTAATCGTATCTTGTCTTGAATCTTCAATACTCTCCTGCGATGTTATAGTACCAAATGTCACTTCCGGTCTCTCAATACCCATAGCCTCGGGATCTGCAAGAGTAAAGTTCATTGAAATTGTATCACTTGTAACCCAGTCTTCAAACAATTCATCCATGAGGATGTCAAAATCTTCCTGATTTACTAGTATTTGTGCTTCTGTTAAACTCTCCCGCTCATCTTGATCTTCAATTATACTTTCTTGCTGCTCAACTATGCTTTCTTGCTCAACTACACTATCTTGCACTTCCTCGTTGCCAGGTCGCAAAATATATGTACATCCGGCAAGAATTCCAATGCTGAACGAGAGCACTAGTAGTAATGCAATAATGTTTCTTAATGTCTTTTTCATATTGAGGTAATTTTCTCCTTAGTTGAAAGAAGCCGCATAGCAATAATGCGGCTCGTTCGATTTTCGTTATTAATTATTCGTAATTAGTCGGTTTCTATTAGTCCGTAGTCACCTTGCTTGCGTTTATATACGATTGAAAACACATCATTACTGTTCTGATTCTTAAACACAAAGAATTCATGTTCCAATAAGTTCATCTGTAATACAGCTTCCTCCGGTGTCATTGGTTTAATTGGAAACCTCTTTGTGCGTACAATTTTAAATTCTTGTGTATCCTCTATGTCTGCGTCATCATGTGATACCGCGGGGGTTCTGTCTCTGTCCAGAGAACCGGCACGAAGGCGCTTTTCCAGACGTGTTTTGTTTTTTCTAATTTGTCGCTCAATAGCCGCTACCGCTGAATCAATTGATGCATACATGTCATTCGTTGTATCAGTTACACGATAGAACATACCATTATTATTAAGAGTTATTTCAGCTATATAACGACCTCGCTCTGCAGCAAAAGTGATGGATGCTTCCGATTCTGATTTAAAGAATCTGTCCAACTTGCCTATCTTTCTTTCAGCATATTCGCGTAATTCGTCCGTCACTATGACTCTCTTGTCAATAAATTTAAATTTCATTTCTCATTTCCCCTATTCGTCATTTATTTTACCCACCACCAATAGAGGTAGAGGGTTTTGAGCTAAGACTCCCGCCTCTTTAAGCGGAACATTTTCAGTTGAACAGTTGGAGTACAAGGTCCATCTGAAAATTGATGTTTTGCGACTTTACAAGTCGAGAATCAATTTGAATCATGCTTGATTTAGTAATTACAATAATTATCGTTGCTTTTTTAGCGTTTCTTTACTTTTATGCAAACTTTAGTCTTTTTTTCTTCTTTCGGTAAAATTTCGAATGCAGATGCTTCAGGGTTCCATACAGAATTTATTGTTTCTGTTTTGCGTTCCTTAGTCGTTCCAATCTCACTTATTTGTCTAATTTGTGCGATTTCATCATCAATAAATGCTATTTCTTTTGATGGTTCTTTAGGTTTTTCGACTTTTCCGGATACATCCATAATTAATGCATCTACATCTTTTATAACTTTATCTCTTACAGTTTCAAGTTGCTCAGAAACTTCCAATGGCTTTGGTGCTTCGACTGCTTTCAACTCTTCGATTGAAATTACTTTAGGTGCTTCCGGCTCACGCTTTGGCTCTGGTTCTGGCTCCTGCTCCGGTACAGCAGTAACTACAATTTTTTCCATTATAGCTCTCAGTTCAGGTGCCACTTTCGATCCAGGAGTCGGTTCTGGCTCAACAATAGTCACAATTTTCGGTTCTACCATGCTTGCAACTGCAAACTCATCGGCAATGAACTCTTCCGGTATCAACTTTTCTACAACTGCAGTTTCCGGTTCATTAGTAACTTCTATCGGCGCTTCAAGCACAGGTTTAGGTACAGGCTCATTAGTAATAATTGGCACATATGCATTTCTCTTCAGTTTATTCAATTCTTCCTCAAGAGCATGCATTTTTTTTTCAGCCTTTTCCTTAGCTTCATATGCATCATTGCGCTCATTAGCAACCTTTGCAATGTACTTGGTTACATCTTCTCGGTTAAAGCCCCCGAACAGTCTTTTACGAAAAAATTCTTTTTCACCTTTCATTGCTTCCCCTACCCTTCCTCTTCATTATTCACATCATCATTATCCACTATATCATATGGCTCATCTTCAATATACGGAATCATTATATCCTCTAAAGTTAATTCACCAACGCATGCAACAGTATTTTCCATATCCCAAGTATACATCATTTCTTCAAAATCGACATCCCTTTTTAAAATTGCCGTTTCAATACCGTGTACACGCGCCATTGCAACATCAACATGATAATATTCTCCATAAAGTTGAACAATATTCCACGCATGAACTCTACCTTCAAAATATCCTAGTACAATGCGGCTGTCAAGCCCTATTTCTTCTGCAATCGCTTGAAACGCCATTGCAAATCCTTCTCCAGCTGCTCTACCGTGCATCAATGCACCAAATGCTGTCGCATCAAAATTCTGTGCTCCGTGAGTATGTACCATTGCACCGTCATTAAACTCTACTGAGTCTATGAGGATATTAATTAAGGATAATAGTTTCGCAGAATCTGTATCTCCTTCCACCAACTCTGCACGACTTTGAATGGAGTCTGTCAGCTCTTCGCTCATTTGCGGGAGTTGGTTTTGATTGGTTGCAGTATATGCGAACCCGATTTTAAAGATTCTATCTATGCCTTCTTGAGGAAATACCTCAACTGCTACAAATGGAAGCATTACAATATATCGCGGATTTTGATAGTATGTTTCTCTGACAAATTTGTTTATATCATCTATCGAAAATTGAAGCCGTGTGCGGATTATAGTTTCTTCATTGTACTGGCTCATTGCACGAAATAAATGTGTCATCATATATCGCTGTGTTGAAATGTTTGTAATTGAGTTAACTTCCTCTTCAGTCCGACTGTAATCAATTGAAACATCTATTTCAAAATGGGTTACAATTCTGGTAACATCCAATGTGATATCTTCGAGAGCAAATACCCCAATCGGATGTTCGTTAAGTAGCTCATAGCGTACACGCCCAATTTCTGCCTGAACATCCTCGCTGTCATGGTAGTGAAACTGAATCTGTGCTTCACTTTCATGTTCCATTACCAGCCCTAGTATTACAGAAATTAACTCATCATAGTTTGACACAACAATCTGCTCAGTTGGTTGCGGTTCATATGGAGCTACCTCATGTCTGGTAATTTCTTCTGTATGAAATTCAAGTAAACTTACACATCCACCTAGCATAAGTACGCTCAGAATTACTGTAATAATAATTAATATGTTTTTAACGTTAAGATTCCTCATACTCTATAATACCATTTTCCAGCGTTATTGCAAGTTGTTCCTCACCTCTGTCCTCAGGTTTTAAAATAGCGCCTGCAGCAGGGATTGATCTTACTCTGTAGCGAGATTGGTTCGTTATAAATGTTTTGTCAAGAGGTTCTGCCTTTTCTAAAACTCTGTTTTTCTTAAGTGAAATCACCTGTACACCTTGAGTACTTCGTGTTGACTTTGGTGCCATTAGCGATGTATTGAATATTAGAACACGCCCGTCACTTGAGAAAATAGCCAATTCCTTTTCTTCGTAGAGTGGCATTATCGTGCATACAGGACTCTTATCTGAATATGCTCCTGTTAACTTCTTGCGATTCAACTTGGTCATATAACCCGAAAGTTCGACTCTTGCAGCCTTTCCGTTATTAAAGAAGAAGATAATATGCCCTGAATAATCGTTCGGATCGAGCAGATAAATTACATTTTCTCCTTCGTCCATTTCTAAAGCCGTAGGCAAGTATGTACCGAGATTTGAAGCTTTTGTATCTTCAAAATCACGCACACGCGCTTTGTAGACTTGTTGTTTGTCGGTAAAAATTAGCAATTCATTCTTGTTTTGTGACTCAAATGAAATAAACTCACCGTCTGATTCTTTATACTTTTGCTCTCCACCCATTCTGAGTGAAAGTGGTGTTATTTTTTTGAAGTATCCCTCACGAGACATGAATATATTTACAGGATAATCTTCGACATGCTCTTCTATGTCAAATTCTTCGATCTCATCTTCGTAAACAATCTGTGTGCGTCGCTCTTGTCCGTATTTCTTACTTACATCCTTAAGTTCACGAATAATGATTGAATTTATCCGACGATTTGACTTGAGAGTATCTTCAAGATCTGCTATCTCATTTTCAAGTTGTCCTGTTTCGTCAGTTCGCTTTAAAATATACTCACGATTGATATTACGAAGTCTGATTTCTGCAACATATTCTGCTTGCAATTCGTCAATACCAAATCCAATCATCAGATTCGGTACAACTTCAGCTTCTTCTTCTGTCGCTCTAATAATTGCAATTGCTTTGTCGATATCAAGTAGAATTTTCTGCAAACCGCGCAGTAAGTGAAGTTTGTCTTTCTTTTTTTGCATTTCGCAAAATACTCTACGTTTTACACAATCAGCACGCCACGCTGTCCATTCTTCAAGTATTTCACGAATACCCATAACACGCGGAACTCCGCCGATTAGGATGTTGAAATTGCATGAGAAACTGTCCATTAACGGGGTTCGCTTGAAGAGCTTTGCCATCAGTTTATCTGGATCAACGCCACGTTTTAACTCAATGGTGAGCTTAAGACCTGAGAGATCCGTTTCGTCCCGCATATCAGATATTTCTTTGAGCTTATTTGCTTTTACCAGTTCGGCAACTTTGTCGATTATTGCTTCGGCTGTTGTCGAGTAAGGAATTTCTGTAACCTCTATCAAGTTGCCATTTTTCACATATTGCCACTTTGCGCGAACTTTAATACTTCCTCGCCCTGTGGTGTATATGGATTCAAGCTCGTCTGCATTATATATGAGTTCACCACCGGTCGAGAAGTCCGGCGCTTTTAGCGTTTGTGCAATATCGCATTCATTATCACCAATATATTCTATCGTTGTTCGGCATACTTCGTCAAGATTAAATCCACAAATATTACTCGCCATTCCAACAGCAATACCTGTATTTGCACTAACCAATACATTTGGAAATGTTGTTGGCAACAGCACCGGTTCCTTCATTGTGCTGTCATAGTTATCCATGAAATCAACGGTTTCTTTATCAATTTCTCTGAATATTTCTGCACATATGGGCGCAAGTTTCGCTTCGGTATACCTAGATGCAGCATACGCCATATCTCGAGAGAATACTTTACCAAAGTTGCCTTTTGAGTCAATAAATGGCGCAAGAAGTGCGCTATATCCTTTTGTAAGGCGCACTAATGTGTCATATATAGCTGAATCACCATGTGGATTTAATCTCATGGTTTGCCCCACTATATTTGCAGACTTCGTACGTCCTCCGGTTAACAACCCCATTTTGTACATCGTGTATAGTAGTTTCCGGTGCGATGGTTTGAATCCATCAATTTCAGGAATTGCACGAGACATAATAACGCTCATTGCATAAGGCATAAAATTGAGTTCTAATGTATCCGTTATTGGCTGTTCTAACACATCCGCACGCAGCCCTTTTACGTTCGGATCAATTTCAGCTTTTTTGTTATCAGTTGTCTTCTTCCTAGCCATGTTGTCCTCTTTTTGTCTTGTCATTTTGCGGACGAACGCAGTTCGTCCCTACGTGGAGATTGGAATATTTCTCAATTTTCATACTATCCCTGGACCCTAACCCCTAATTACGATACGTCAGCGAAATCTATGTATTTGTGACCGCTTTCTGATATAAAATCTTTTCTGCCTGCCAAATTATTCCCTAAAAACAAGTCGAATGCTTCTGCAGTCTTCTCAACTTCTGATGGCATGACCTTTATGAGTCTTCTGGTTTCCGGGTTCATTGTTGTTAGCCACATCATTTCCGGATCGTTTTCACCGAGTCCTTTTGAACGACTAATCGTGTGCTTTGCTCCGTTTAATCCTGCAATAATCTCCGCTTTTTCACGTTCATTATATGCAAAGTAAGTTTTTCCTTTACTCTCAATTTCGAACAACGGCGATTCCGCAATATATACATACCCTTCTTCTATCAGTGTCGGTACCAGCCTGTAAAGCATTGTAAGTATGAGTGTACGAATTTGGAATCCGTCTACATCTGCGTCTGTGCATATTATAACGCGATTCCAACGAAGTCCGGACAAGTTAAATGCACTTAAGTCTTTTGAATGCTTGTTTTGAATTTCAACACCACATCCTAGCACCTTGATAATATCGGTTATTATTTCATTTGCAAAAATCTTGCCATAATCTGCTTTTAAGCAGTTAAGAATTTTTCCACGTACGGGAATTATTCCTTGAAACTCTGCGTCTCGGCTGAGTTTACACGCTCCGAGTGCACTATCTCCCTCAACGATGTAAATTTCTCGTTTGTCAATATCCTTCGTGCGGCAGTCAACGAATTTTTGAACACGACTCGTTATATCAACACTTCCTGATAGTTTTTTCTTTATATTGAGTCTTGTTTTTTCAGCT
Source organism: Oscillospiraceae bacterium (assembly GCA_009785345.1). Classification (GTDB taxonomy): domain Bacteria; phylum Bacillota; class Clostridia; order Oscillospirales; family Oscillospiraceae; genus WRMH01. Next base: position 1,609 of record WQWL01000075.1, on the reverse strand, counting down.
GTCTCACGACTACGCTTGTTAATGAGCACTTGTTCAGCAACTTTTTCCGCGTCATTCTTGTTTTCAATGAAATAGACTTCCAATTGACTGCGTAGGAATTCTGTTGTCGCTTCTTGGATGAATTTGTTCGTTATTGACTTTTTTGTTTGGTTTTCGAAAGACGTTTCAGTTGAAAAACAGTTTGTCACAAGAACCAGACAATCTTGGATATCTGTAAAGGTTATCTTACTTTCATTACCTTTGTATTTGTTTGTTTTGCGAAGATATGCATCTATTTCTGCAACAAATGCGCTACGAGTAGCTTTCTCAGGCGAGCCACCATGCTCAAGCCATGATGAGTTGTGATAATATTCGATTTTATTAACTTTACTAGAAAAACAGAATGCGGCTGTAAGCTTCACTTTATAATCAGGCATATCCGCACGGTCGCGCCCACGTCTTTCTGTTTCAATAAACATAGGTGTTGTGAATGCATCTTCTCCGACTATTTCATTGATATAGTCCATTATTCCGTTTTCGTAGAGAAAATCTGTTGTTTCAAACTTGCCATTTACCTGGTTTCTGAATCTGAATGTTGTGCCTGCATTTACGACTGCTTGTCGTTTCATAGTATCTGCAAAATATTCAGGTGGAACTGCTATATCTGTAAATACTTCAATGTCAGGTTTCCATCTTATGACTGTGCCAGTGCGTTTGCCTGTAAATGGTTCATGCACCAGTTCGCCAACAATTTCACCTTTTTTGAAATTTAGTGAATATTTCTTTCCGTCACGATATATGGTTACGTCCATAAATTCAGATGAGTATTGTGTTGCACATGAGCCCAGGCCGTTTAATCCTAGTGAGTATTCATAGTTAGAGCCTTCGTTATTGCGATACTTTCCTCCGGCGTATAGCTCGCAGAATACAAGTTCCCAGTTATACATATTCTCTGTAGGGTTCCAGTCAACCGGGCAACCTCTTCCGAAATCTTCAATTTCAAATGTATTATCTTCATAACGTGTAACCGTTATTATTTTACCATGCCCTTCTCGTGCTTCGTCGATTGAGTTTGACAGAATTTCAAAAATGGCGTGCTGTACTCCTTCGATTCCATCAGAACCGAAGATAACTCCGGGACGTTTCCGCACCCTATCAGCACCTTTCAGCGCACTTATGCTATCATTGCCATAGTCCATATTACGTGGTTTTTCTTTCATATTGTCTTCCTAACTGTAATAGATAATGCGGACACTATCTAGTTATTTATATATATTGGGATTATGCATTTGCAACCATATTCATTAACGCCTAAAAATTACACTTAATGATAGTGGATTTTACTGTCAGGCTAGGCGTGAGGAAGGCGAATACCCATTGGTATTTAACTGACGAATAACGACGCATGGCAGTAAAAGACGCTGGCAGTAAGTGTGAGTTTTAGGCGTTAAGGAGTATATACACTATATAATATTATGAAAGAAAAATCAAACTTCTGCTAACTTGTCGATAGTGTCAAGTTTTCGTAGGATATTTTTTTAGTCGCCCAAAAGTGTTCATGTAAATAATTTGAGAAGCACTTGAGTTCCAGTTCTTTTTCCGTTGATTGGCAGTGCTCCAATAGCATCTG
>WQWL01000074.1 GCA_009785345.1 Oscillospiraceae bacterium | reverse complement strand
TTGCTCCATTCAAATATATCAAGTTGTATATTCGTATTATACAAGTGCTGTACTGCAAACGCAACTTAAAAGTCCGCCTTTTCGAACTGCCAATAACATCTTGTGTAGAAATAATTCAAGATGAATTGTTGAATATTATGGGTTGACTTTATCGTAGATTCTGCTACTGTTAAGTTGGGGTGACAAAATGAATATTGACACACAAATCTTAATACCTATGGCTGAAGCCAATAACAATTTCTCAAAAGTTTTACGCATTGTTGATGAAAGCGGCATGGTTGTAATTCTGAAAAACAATAAACCACGTTACGTGGTACTTAGTTTTGATGAGTATGATAATATTGAGCAAGTCCGTCAAAAGTTATTCAACTCTACTGCCGATAGCGTCATTTCTGAAAATCTCTTCGCTCTAAAGTAAGCGTTCGACGCTTACAGAGATGTGGTCAGCAGCTCAATCTATGGTTTCCCAATCACCAGTTTTATCAGAACCTTCTCGTTTTATAATATTTTCTTTTTCATTTCTGCCCGAATGATGGATATCAAGCGGCACAACGATTCTAAATACATCACCGTCGATTAGCTCCGGATTCACGCCAGAGTACCTTGTGTACCGGATCAAAGTTCTGCATATCATAATGTTATGAAAAGAGATTGCAATGTATGAGTTCTGGTTCAATATTACCAGGCATGATTAGTTTCAAATTTTTTACAAAACGAAAAGCAAATAGATCAACCCATTTGTTTCCGTGCCTTTTTAGCTACTCAGATGTCGGAACTCTTTCAGATTCTGACGTAGCTACGTGCGAAGTTATATGCACTTCAGGGATAAGATTTTTACCTCGTTGAAGCTTCAAGTCAACCTCACTCATAAAGCGTTCAATTGAGCTTAGTGTCGCATTGTAAACTGCGTTGCCACCGTCAGTTTCAAAATCGTAAATATTCGGAGAATTAAAAACCCATTCTTCCAAGTGTTCTTTCCGCATATTAAGCTCAGCAGTTATATTTTTTCTTGAATAGTCATTGTATACAGCATTACTAAAATGCTCTAACAATTGCATGAAATCAAAAAACATAAGTGGAGCAAGGTATGTGTAGTCACTGTACATATCAATTTCAGGGCGCTCACCTTTTACAGATATATGTTTTGATTGCTTTTCAATCAAAGATAGAATAACTTTATATGCAAAGTCGTCTGCAGCAAATTCTGCTTCAATACTCCTTTCTGCAGAATCGTGATGCCCTAAAACAAAATGACCGAGTTCATGTGCAATAACGAAACTCATTATTATCGACGCAACATCAGCATACAAATGTGAAGCTCTGTCACTATATGTCAGCATTTCTATTTGCATTTCATATATCCATCGCGGACAGGCAGGACGAACTCGGTGCACACCAAACTCAGTCAACGTGTATAATGTGTACATAAAGCAACATGTCCACACATCATGATCCTTAATAAAGTCGTTCCAGTATAGCAAAACAGTTGAAAGCCTAAATACAAACGTGTCAAGCAAGTCATCAACAAAGATAATATACTCATTACTCTGACTGATTTCTCTCTCCATATTAGCATTAAAATCTTCACGATCTCTGAAAATAGTGCTAACTTCAAAGTCAGTGGGTAGGTTATAATCTTCCTTCACAGAATTAATAAGACTATCATACAAAATTTTATGTATGTATTCTCGGCTTTTGACAGATTCTTCTAAAACATGGGTATCAAACACATTCACATTTTTTTCATTTGCATGCCTTGTCAACTTTTCCATATTCCCTTTAGATCGCTCCGGATTATATGAATTATAGAAAGCACGCTCCAACAAGTCACGCTTATTCATCATCAATTTTTTGAACTTCAATCTTGATTTTTGTCGATAACTCAATTGAAGTTATTTCAACATCTTTCTTACCTTTTAACGCATCGTAAAGATAACAAACAAGTAAGCCGGTTAAAACTGTATTCGTAAGTTCAACTACACTATCTAATAAAAATGTAAAAACACCAGTATCTATTAAGTTTGGGGTAGAACTCGTTAAATTAACGATTTTCAGCCCCTCCTGAATATGTGCTACTGTCCCAAGTGCTGGAAACTCATTGCTCTGGAAAACCTGTAAAAACTCTGCTGTGTTTATTCCAGTAATTTCTATTCGCATTGTCATTAAATTATCCTCCTAAATTATAATCTGGTGCAGTTCCTTTCATAATCCAACGGTCAGATGTTTCTTCGTATGGGATTTTCAAGTCTGATAACCATTGGTCGATATACTTTGGATTATGACTATTTGGAGTTGGATATACATCATCAATTCTAACTTGTATTGGTGTTCTTACACAATCTCCAGTTACAATTGCGTGTTGTTGGGGTATGATTGGCAACTGGTCTAAAATATCAGCACTGGCACTTGATACTAAGCCTCGAATATATTTTTGATCTTCAGGATTTTGTAAACGGTGAATAATGAATGAGTTACATTGCGATAAAACTGTCTTTGACAGCTCAGATGGACGCTGACTACACACAACAAGAGATATTCCGTATTTTCGCCCCTCTCTTGCAATTCTCTCAAAAACATCTTTTGCGACGGTTTCGCTTTTCTCAGAGATATAGTTTTGCGCTTCTTCTAATACAATGACTATAGGATATTGCCCTCGCTCCTCTGGCAAAAAATAAGATACAAATTCAAGAATGATTCTTCCCAACAGTGCCGTTACAGTTTCCAAAACCTCGAAAGGGAGCAGAGAAACGTCGACAATGGTAATTTGGCTAGTTTTATCTGTATTCTCCGACAAGTTTTTCTGATTATATTTATGTATAAAATGCTTAGTATCATTTTCTTGGAAAAACCTATTAAAGTCCCCTAGCAAAAAGGCCATAAAGTGAGCAAGAATATTTTTGTTTTCATCTTCACTGTTTTTGAGCATCAGCGGAACTGCCATTCTCTTATCATTCAAAAAACTATTCATTCGCAAGCGCAACGTCGAAATAAATTCTGCCATTCTATTGTTGCTGGAACTTTCCTGTGTGATTGCTGCATCCATAAACTTTGTACAAAGTTCTTGATAACTGAACCAAACTGGCAAGTCAATGTTTTGCTCGCTCGTGATTTGGTATGGAATATTTTCCTCTTCCATTTTTGCTAAAAATGATGTTAATTGATTAACAACCTCTTCTAACTCACTCATTTTTGGTACGTCGTAGTTGCCTGCTCTATTAGGAATTATTAATAAAATATCATTCAATTTTCTGCCGTCTGATAGGGTTATTTCTTTTTCTTCTAAATCAGCAAGTAAATCAGCATAGTTTTTTATCTTCCAATACTCATCAGCTGGACCTTGCAAACGGACAAGAATCTCTTGAATTGACTTTAACAGAAAACTTGAATGTACTTGCATTATTGTGCTCTCTTGCTCATTTTTCGCTAATCCTATTGCTCTATTAAGAATTGGAGCTTGAGTTCCGTCACCGGGTTTGAATAGTGTCTTAAAATCGTTCCAGTTCATTAGCCAATACGGAACTTTTACCTGTTCATCTCCACCATAATAATAAGCGTTAATTTGAGGTAATTTCTCATTTGTTTCGTCATCAAGCCCTTTGTTTGGCAGGAAAGCATCTTTATATTCACCATTTGTGTCGAAGATAAGAATGTGAGCATTTTCTAGTTTTTTCCCATCATAATCAAAATCAAACAAATTGCGGATTATTGAGGTCAATGTACAAGATTTGCCGGAACCTGTATTTCCCAGTATAGCTGCGTGCTTCACAAAAAATTGATCTGGACAAATTTTCACTTTATAATCATGAAATACTGGAGAAGTTCCTATCGGTAAGTAATAATCTTTGCTGAACTCAACTTTTTTGATGTCTTGCTTATCATCAAAAATGTGTTGCAAATCTTTTTTAGTGACATACCACACAGGATTGTCTAATGCTGGAAAATTGTATACACCCTGAATAAACTTTTCATTATCGGCTGTTCCGGCGATGGTTCCTAACATTGTTGCTGATATGTATCGAGCAGCAGTAGGTAGCGATATACTTGAGGTGTTTTTATCAAACTCTGCTTCCTCTTTCATTGAAATGCGTGTTATTAGTGCTACGATCCTGTCAGCGCCTACTGGAATAATCAAGTATGAATTGACGCTGGCAACTTCATAGACATCTTCTATCCCACTGATATATGCACCACGTAAGCTGTCTTCGATTTTGATGTACACTCGAAAATTGTCAACAGACAAAACCCTGCCAACGACTCTACTATTACTCATCATCATCGTCCTCCGACCTCAGTATTTTCCGGAGTGTCAAAAGGAGGGAAACTGATTGACTCACCATTTGGATATAGCTTTTTCATAGTTAATGCAATTGCCTCTTTTTCTTCTTCCTCATATAAATCAGGCATCACATTGCTTACAAACTTGGCAAAAGATGATATGTTAGCGTCTTCTTGATTTAAGACTTCTATGCGTTTATCAGCAAGCTCGATTAACTTGTCAATTTCTGTATTCTTACCTGGTGGTGGCGTGTAATTCGCTACTATTAGTGTGAAAGAGGGTAATGATAAGGCTTGGTTAATGATATCATTTATATGTTCATCAAAAAATGAATAGCCTAAACAGATAAGGACAGATTGGGGCTTGTTGATTGCTTGTGCAAAATGTCGGAACAGCTCCGAATAAGGTAAATCTAGTGTGAACGATTTTTTACTTACACATGGATATATCACCAACTCTTTATTATCATCGGTTATAAACTCATCATTTAACGGAATTTCCTTGATTCCATAGGTATTTGATACCGTTGGCACAGTCGATAGCCATGATAATGAACCATGCAGTTTATAGTATTTTAATACTCTTTCTGCTCTGTGAACCTTGCCAGTTACGCTTTCACCGGGATAGTAAAGATCATAGTCATAAACCTCTGGTCTAAAACATCTATTGTGCACTCCGGTAAATCCGTTAATGTAATGCACACCCAAGTTATCAAGTGCATAATCAAATGCCATATCATAATTTGTGGTGAAAAGATTTGCTCTTTTTAAGTTGTTAGGACGTTGCAACAGTTTCTTGATGAGCATTTCATGATAATAATAGCGGTTTTTTTCTAAATTGACATCCTTTTGATAGTCTTTTTGTATATTGGTCTTCTGAGTATCAACCTTTTCAAACAACCAATTTTGCATTTCCGATATTATCGTATTAATATCATCAATTGCATCACCTTTTTTTTCGCGCAGATATCTGTCAGCTTGCAAACAGTTAATCAAATCTTCAAACGAAGGATTACTTCCGCTCGGAAAATATTGGCTTATTTCATTTACATACTGAGTTTTCAAATCATCACGTAGTGTGCGGATGATTGGAGCACCTAAATGAAAACTTGTGCCGGCGCCTGTTAGGACACTTACATTTTCCAATTCAAGGTATTTTTTTACTCTTTGTTTTTGTTTTTCTAATGAATCTAAACCGTAATAATCATTCATATCTAATCCTTTCACCAATATTCTACTACTCCATCTCCCGTACTTTTCCCTCCATAATTATTCGCTTACCAACAGTCGCTTCAATTCTATTTATCAGTCGTTTATATAAATCTTAAGTTTATTTATCTATTGCAATAATAATTCTCTCTCTTGTAAGCTTAATAAGTTCATCCATTATTTCTACAAAATTTCGATAGCTTTCTGTATTAGTTCTTTTTTGGCAAATACATAGCTTCCATCCCCATTAAATCTAACAGATCACTCATAAAATACTCCCACTTTCACAATATATTTATTATATATTGTGAAATTTATTTCGCAAATATGCTGCAAAATAATCACCATGATTATCTTGCAACTCAGTTATCTTCCAGTCCCGTCCTGTCACTTTCCCCCTGCAATTTTCGGCAGCACAGGCACATACAAATTCATAATCCTCATTATCTATGAATGCATAATCAACAGTCAGCTCCTCGCCAACTTCAATATCACGGATTGCAACAAAAGTGATTTCACCACGCAAACCACAATTTGGATCACATGAATGATTGTCGTACAGCTTTATAGCGGCTTCTTCCTCTAGATTCTTAGCCGCAATAAAGTAATCATCTCCAATTGGCAGATAACTGTTTATTGTATCAGAAGTGAATATTTGCTCCCGTTTAAGAATGTGACCACCTTTGATAAAGACAATATCTCCCTTGTTTACCTTTTCTTTTGCAAACATGCCCTTGCCATTAATTGGACTATCATCTATTATAACTTTATCGGAAATTATTGATTCTATCATTCTAATGGGCATTCCTTTCAAAAATCATCTGGCACAAGGCGACCATGAAATGTTGAGCACCTTGCCCTTATGGATGAAAATACTCAAATGGTTTTGTAATAGGTTCTAGCTCCTTAAATAGTCTACGAATCGCTTCACAAATTATAGGCTTTTGACCTGTCAGCATTCCTGTTTCGTTGACAATTTCCCCTAAACAATACCCTCCGCAATGCAGACGAGCTTCGCAACCATTACAGTGCGACAGTGCATTTGTGCTACGATTTCTCAGTTCTTCCATTTTATCATGCGAAAAAATAAACTTTTTACTTTCTGCATCCCATTTCCCATAGATAAAGCAATCCATATGGTATGCATTTTCACCAAAGACAACCATATCGCAAGCTGACACATATCCATCAGGCGTTAAGTGTGGAGCTGGCAAGCAGGCACGGCAATTGATATCTGCTTCCCCATCAAAATTACACATTAAAAAACTTCCGTAAAACATCCCTTTTTTCTGTGCATAACGATATGCCTCAATATAATTATTGAGGTAGCCGTCCATGTTAAAAACATACTCATTATTTTTTTTTATATCATTACAAACCGGAATCTTTCCCACAGACGGAAACAATGGGTCTGTCCATACATATCGTATGCCAAGATCATAAAAGTAATCGACCATCTCCTTTTGTCGATGAATGTTTTTATCTGTCATCGTGACTCTCGCTCCAACCATTAGGTTATGGTTGCCTCTATTTTCATTAAACCATTTGATATTTGTTTCAATTGTCGGGGCAGACGGATATTTCCCTATTATTGGGCGGTTAAAATTTTGAATATCAGGAGGACCATCGAATGACATCCACACTATATTAACATTCTCTAAGACCCAGCACCTTACCGCGTCTCCAAAAACTCCATTCGTTTGCATTTCTACTGTTATATCATCGCAAACAGTTTTCGTATATTCAGTAATTTGCTTCATCAGCTCAAATTCCTGTGTTGGTTCCCCAGGACCATAAAAGCGAATGTGCCTGCTTTGACTTACATCAAAAAAATAGTCGATGCCAGCCTTGGCTATGTCTATTGGTAAAGTTTTCTCCACCATTCGACTTCTTTCCTCAACATTATAACAATAAATACAATTAAGATTGCACCTTGTTGTAAGAAAAAAAGATATCATCTGCTTATTACAATGTGGCATTACTATCTACACCTCCGCTATCGAGTTGTAAATGCAGGTCATTTTCCATACTTATCCAGATGTTGCTTTAGAGTAATCATGTGTGCTTTCTGGTATGCTGATGATTGAATTTTACACTTGGATTAGATAGTGATTTATTAACAGTCTTTTCAACAGCCTTTAAGATGGCTTCCCTTTTTTCAATCTCAGGTTCAGTATAGAATGTATCCTCACCTATCGTTCTATCTTTCGAAATAAACACATATTCTAAATCGTGAACAACAACTTCAGATACATCATTGAGTTTTATACCGAACGATTCAGGCTTAATGTCTATTACTTTCACTTTTTCCTCAAACAACATTAATTCCTTCTTGTTACTTAAATCCATGTAAGGTTTTAAGCATATTATCAAATCAGCTTCAGCCTTCTTCCTCACTCCCGTAGGAACAAGGTAGAAATAGTGTATTTGCTTTTTCTTTATATTATAAGCAACGTCCTTGGCTACTATTTTTTCCTTACTTGTATCCGTGATATATATAGCGACCATATTCCGCACCTCACGCTCTCTGCGAAGCACATAAGCTAAAGGATAACGTGAAGATTTTAATACTGTGGCCAATTCACATACTTGCTTTAAAATAATGTTTGGTGTTGTCGTTTTTCGTTGTACAATGTTACGACAAGTTTCAAGTGCTTCATCAACATCTGCCTTGTTTTGTGAAATTTTAAGTAAATAACGCAGAATACTCTCAAGCGATTGTGTATCTTTTTCTATATTCGGAGTTTGTAATTTTTTGATAAGCACAGCCGCTCTTTTCCCATTGGGTTGAGCCAAAGAATAGTAGCGATAACGACCGACCACTGTTGAATCGAATATTTTATAGCGATCAACTCTACTCATAAAATTACTAAGAGATTCTTTGCTTATACCAATTTGTTGAGCTAAGTCAGAGTGTGAAAGCTGAAACTTGGTAACAAGTGCAAAAATGCAAGGTTTAATGTACTTATATGTATCTATTGCACCAAGCAAAAACTCATCTTCTTTGCTGAGTACATCATCTATAAAAAGCTCTAGCAACTGATTCAAAGCATGAATGTAACCAAGAGTAAATGCTTCTTGCTTGCCTTGATCACTACGAATGTTAGTCCACCGTTTACACTTCCTAAGATAGGAGGATGTAAAAGAATGCGCAACTTCTATGCCATCCGACACCTCACCAGCAAGAAAGAATTGCGTTATAAGTTTGGCACTTCTACTCAAAGCTTCTGTTGTACTCTTCCATTGGTCTTCAGGCGAGTCCATAGGCTTCTCTTCATCGCTGTACACAGCAAGCACTTGAGCTACCTCTAACACCGCAGGAATTGTATCCACACCGTTATCACCATCTTCTGAAAATGCTAACGTCTTGATATTTTCCAATTTTATCCCTCACTCTTCATGTTAACAGTTAACATACTGTTCACCTCGTTAGTTTACCATAGTTCTAAATATTAGGCAAGTATGAAGTTGTAATATGTGTAGTTACATATTTTATTCGTAAGTAATAACAATTTGCAACCCATTTAAATAAGTATACAAATGTATTGATAAGCACTTTTAACCGCATCAACATTACTCAAACTCATTTATACTAATGTTGTGCAATGTTTCTATTGCCGGAGCAAAAGCCCCTAGCATATATTCCTCCAGTTCCATAAACTTTACTTTTACTATGAATCCTGGGCAATACGTATCACATTTCTTACAATTAAATTCGTCAGGAATCTCATACATTCTTGTTTCGGCTTTACTCATATGCTTTGCTGGAACACTAATAAAAGATACTTTTCCATTTTTGGGGTGTCGCGCAGCACAAGTGTTACTGCACAAAACTGTAATCCATTCTTTGCCGAGATTATCTGGCACTCTTGCAATATCAAGTGAAGGGCTGAAAGCTGGAAGCACAAAAAAGTCTGTATGCAACTTCGTTGAAATGGCTATGAGATCAATATCTGTTATATCTTTACAAATTCCTGTCATGAAACGTCCAACACCTTCTATATCCAAAATATGAGAGGTATTATCAGTTGATAACAAATTTTCGGTAAACCCTTCGCTATCTTCAAACGGTTGTTGCTTGCTATGCTCAAAAATTTTTTCACCATAACAATCTATAACTGTGCACTTATTCGTATTATTTTCCCATACGCTTCCCAACCACATAAAAAATGGAAAGTCTGCAGGATCTCCTTCAGACACATGTAAAGATACGGCATCTACAATGGCTCTTGAGCAAAGCATTTCTGGGAATATCGCTAAATCGACTTGATTTGCCTTGCATATTTCTATTGCCTCAATATATCTCTTTGTCAAATCCTGCTCTATGTCACCATGAAAGCCAGTAACACTAAAATACTTGCCATCATTGTGCTCTGTTTTATCCAAAGCAAGAATGTCACTTCCGGCAATACTCGTAAGCGGAAACAGGGCAATAGTAAGCTCATAATTTTTTTTTGATATCGATTTGTATATTGCATCGGAATTAAATGGTGCATAGAATTTGAGATTTCTATGTAAATGCTCACTTGGTAGTAGCATGTGGTATTTCAACCGTCCTTGTAGATTTGAAGGTTGTTTCCCAGCTGTTCTTTTGCGCAATCCGTGTTTTTTCCCTCTCACCATACAGCTATTAAACTCGTACATCACGGAGTTGCTGATTAACGGTATAACTACAAATTTATCGGATGTTTTTTCACTGTTGAGGCATTCGAAACTTAATATCCCCCCTGGTTCTGCAACATCTCTAAAGCTTTTACCGACACATTTTTTATCAACTAGCATAATTATTTCATAACATGCTGAGTAAACATCTTCAGGTAAAATAGTCGCTGACCATTTTAGTAGGTATTCTTTGAGTTCAATAAAAGCTGTAGTTAATCCGGTAACTTTACTTCGTTCGCAAAATAACTCAAAATACTGTTCTACCTCACTATAGCCTCCATTGCGCCGCAGCGATTCCTGGTGTTCTTTTGGTGAGTATGGAGCTATGACCGAATACGCACCTGCCATAAAATCAAAAACATTCTGCGAATTGTAAATACAATTCTTAAACGTAGTAATATCCGAGTTGAGTTTATCTGCGTTAAGTTTCATAGCACTCTTTTTCAACAATAATTACCCCCGTATTTGCAATAATAATGCAACACAATCTATGAACTATCTACAATATTTCGTATAAATGGCATCATGTAATAATGAAATATTTATCGCCAAATTATGATAACATACATTAATTGTTGTTACAATAGTTCATTGAATTCCCTCCCACCAAAAATGCAAATTTCAACTTTAAAACGAATATATTCAATCAAACTACTTTTGACTCGTTCTTCCCCGTCTCTGCCGACTTGTTTCATCAATCCACCTCACAAACTTCTCATGTGACAACTTTCCGGCGCGACAATCGTCGCGCTTTTTCTTTGCTTCCTCATTCCAAACATCAAAATCAGAACGTTTCATATAACCCATCTCAATACGGTTATACATCCGATCATACGCTTTACGATGTAACAAAAGCACCGGGTCTTTTTTTCTTTTCTCAAGAGCCACAAGATGTGCTCCGATTTTACTACACGGATGCTTTTGCTCAGGCATAATCCGATCACAATAACGACTGTCGGAACGTCCGTCCGGTATAAAGAGCTTACCGCAACATTGGCAATATTTGTATTTGACATCATGTAAAACCATCTGTATAAGCTCAAAACGCATCATGTCATCTATAGTTTCAAGCATGGTTAACTGATCTATTTGTTCGGAACTATTGCTTACTTTCCCAATAAATGTTTCAAATCTACTGTGCCAGTATTTTCGGAAATTTCTATCTTCATGCTCCATTTGATACAGCCGAATCATTGTTGATTGTCTTTCATCATCTGCACTGAGAAGTATTTTATCAAGCGTACGTTCGACAACTTTCTGTCGTTCTTCAATGCACTTTATGAAAACGGAAATAAAAAGATATTTCTGTGTATCTACAATTTCTTCTGTGGGTTCTTCGACAAAAAAGCCTTCTTTGGCAAATTTGTTAATCTCGCTCCGGTATGTCAACACTCGTTCATCTATAATTTCTTCCATCAGGAAATTTATCAATGTCACAAGATACATTGTGAAGTAACTATTAAGTCCAAGATACTTCTCAATAGTAAGCCATAATCCCATTGATATAAACTCATAATCATCTTTGTTCTTCTTTAAAGCAACGCACTTCTTCCAAATATCGTCAAAGATGATATTAACGCTATTCAAATCGAACCACGCAAAATCAACCAAGCTTTTTCCGAGCTTTTCATATATCGTAAGCTCATCTAAAAATCTATATTTTGAGAATCGAAAGTGAATATTGCCCTCAGAGAGATAACCTGTAGCTAATGGGTATCTCTCTTTTTTCCTGTGTTTCTGCACCATAACGCCTCCCATCTAAACGATAATTATCTTAAATATAAATTTCTTTTATCGTACATAGACGTACGCCCTTGAACGAATGTATAATATTTATCTCGACAATTGTTGTCGCATGTAATTGTTGTTTAGATTATATCAAGCACAAAGTCAAATGTAAAGAAAATATATTAACCCACAAAAATATTATGACCGTCCAAGCAGAATACTGTTCCGGTGAAGCAGGCAAAGATGCAAAATAACGTGGAGCTTGCCAAAGAACAGAAAACGAGAAACTGCCGAGCAGGGTAAGTTCTCAGGAAACCGTGAGGATAGCACGGCAAACAGCTACAATAGTTATATAAACGAAATAGAATTATACAAATCTAAAAACATTCTGTAAATTTTTCTATTTTTGGGTTAACGAACAGCTATTTTCGGTACTATATTAATAGAGGGTAAAATATTCCTTATACGCACTGTAAGTATTTATTGAGTGAAACAATCCAATCCACCATCTGCAATAATTGCTATTTTGTAAAATTAATAGTAATGGTACAGATGTTGTTTTACAAGAAGCTTGTGTTGAAATTCGTTCAATAATTATGGCAATCTTTAAATTTTTTGTAAACTTTTCGCCTTTAGGGTTTCTAAATGCCTGTTTTTGGTACTGATATATAGAGGGACAAATATTTCTATATGAGTTGCAAATATTTTCTTATAATAAATAATCGAATCCGCACCTTTGCGCTCCTGACTCCATACATATAAAATGAGAGTGAAAGGAGTGTGACCTCAAATTAACAATTTACAACAACACATCATAGACGACGCCACAGGCATATCATACACACTTGTCGGAGATTATTATTTTCCTGACATTTTACCAGCACCAGATTCTGGACAATATACAATTGGTCGATATGGACGAGAGCGACTTAATTATCTTAAGAATCATAGCAGGCTCTTGTATGTCAATCTACTCACAACTGGCAAGCTATATTCTCATCTCGCAGAGATTGAAGAATCCGCAACTGACCAAATGGAATTTATAACCAAGTAGATTGCAGAACATGAAGGTGTGACCGAGAAGCTAAAAGCTGACGATCCCATGCTGTGGGTTCAGAGGACAAATAATATCCGCAACCGTGTAACTGAAATTATCCGTGATGAACTGATCTACGCATAACACTAAAAATCAAATAGCAGAGAAATCCTACTGACCGCTTTTGAAAGGAAAGCGGTCTTTTTCTGTTCATATAATTTTTATTGAAAGAGGTGAGCATACAACACTCCTACTATGTAACGAGCAAAGGGTTTGTATCGCCACAGGCTCAACAATCCCTCTCGGCGGCACGGTCTCCGTGCCTGTTAGGGGCGTTGCCCCTAAAACCCCAATTTGAAAGGACAAATCCAATGAGAACACGAAACACACATATCAACATTCGCACCACTCCACAGGAGAAAGCACAGTATCAGCGCTATGCTCAAAAGTGTGGACTCCCGCTATCGGAATATCTGCGTAAACTCGCAAGCGGCTATGAGCCGCAATCTGCGCCCACAAAAGAGTATGTAGAACTAATCTACCTGTTAAGAAATATCTACAGCGATTTTCAAGAATCAGGTGATTACGGTTATGCGAAGTTACTTGCAGATGTACTACTAGAGTTTCAAGCCACATTGAATCCGGTGAAGAATAATGGCAACAACAAAAATATGGCCGGTGCGTGACAATCTAGCACGAGTGGTTGACTATGCAGAAAACCATCTCAAGACCGCAAATCCGAATGCGTATACAGAACGCGAGTTGCAGGATTTACGAAACGTACTTAGTTATGCTGATAACTCTGATAAAACCGCAAAGCAGTTTCTTGTCACAGGAGTCAACTGTAT
This sequence comes from Oscillospiraceae bacterium, assembly GCA_009785345.1. Classification (GTDB taxonomy): domain Bacteria; phylum Bacillota; class Clostridia; order Oscillospirales; family Oscillospiraceae; genus WRMH01. Next base: position 1,367 of record WQWL01000074.1, on the reverse strand, counting down.
AGACAAATATGCGTATCAGCAGATGTCAGCAACAAAACAGCGATTCGGTAAGACTGGTGGAAATCTAGCATATCATTCGTACCAGAGCTTTGCTCCCAAAGAAGTCACGCCTGAACAATGCCACGAAATCGGAGTAAAGCTTGCCAAATCATTATGGGGCGATAGATATGAGGTTTTAGTAACCACACATATCAATACAAATTGCCTACATAATCATCTGGTTATAAACTCTGTATCTTTTGTTAATGGCAAGAAACTGAATAACAATTATGCAATGTACTTCAAAAATCTAAGAGCTGAATCAGACAGACTATGTCGTGAGTATGGTTTATCGGTAATTGAAAACCCCACTAAATCATCGGGCAGTCGTTGGTTACAACAAGCGGAGAAACGTGGTGAGCCTACTATGTACAACATTGTTCGGTCAGATATTGACAATGCTATAAAGCAAAGCATGACTCTACAACAGTTTTATCAGAAACTTAAATACTTTGGTTACATTGTCAATGACGATCCTAATCGCAAGTACGCCACCATTCGACCATCAGGAGCAAAACACAATATCAGATTCAAGACACTTGGCGAGCAGTATACACCATCTGCAATTAAAGAGCGAATACTGGCAAATAAAGCACCTGCGATTCCCCAAAGAGCATATATGCAACTAAAGAGATATCGTCTACAAGGTAGCTTCGATACTGTACAAAAACAGACAGGATTATTTGCTCTGTATCTGCATTATTGTTATCGACTAGGTATTTTGCCTGAGAAACGTAAAAATCCACCGCAACCATTATCATCACAAATGCGTGCTGCTATTCGTTTGGCTAGGAAGTATTCGGAACAAACACGCCTGTTAGTGCGTAATAGAATAAATACTGATGTTGAGTTAAATACGTTTATATCAGAATGTAGAAGTGACATAGGTGGCTTAGAGCGACAGCGTGGAAAGGTGTATAACCGCATGAGGTCTGCAAAGACTCCAGAGGATTTAGAAAAACTCAAAACTGAGCGTGATGCACTATCTGCAAGTATCAAAACCATTAGGAGAGAACTATATCTCTCACATGACATTTTGAAACGAAGTGCAGAAGTTGAACGACAACTCCGTATCGAGCTTAAACTTCATTCAGATCGTAACCACAAGCAACCAATTAAAAACAGAAAGCGAGAATATATAAGATGAAAGCAGAAATTGAAAATAACCAAACATTACCAACAAATAAACCAATAACCGCAACAAAGAAAGGCGATGATTCCAAAATGAAAAACGAACAAAATACTACCCAACCAACAACTGGTGCCACACACCCTGCAAATGACAAAATCGAAATGTTACCAGTTTCAAAGCTTGAAGATTTCAAATC
>WQWL01000073.1 GCA_009785345.1 Oscillospiraceae bacterium | reverse complement strand
GATTTCGACTTCCTAAACGGGATTCATTCGTTGGCAAAATGTTCACTTATCGTTAATTCTAATGAACCAAAGTTGCCGCAAGCCTTGTAAAATCAAGGGTTCGAGCATCTGCGAAGTTTGAGTTATCAGATAAAATTCATACCGCTTGATTTTTTGGGTTGTTGTGTTTTGCTTATCACTTCTTTTTGTTGTTCTGTACTGACTCTTTCAGCGTCATAAAAAGCCTTTTCTATTTCTGGATTTTGATGAAAAACCTTGTATACCCTATGGAGGCTTGTACTAGCCCTATCCAATCTATTTTTGTATTCATCACGTTCTTGTTCCAGTTTCGTTATTTGGCTGGCGAAGTTTTCATTTACGATTGTGAGAGCTAATTCGGCTTCTTTTGCTTTCTCATTGGATTCAAAAGCGCGTTCGTTAGCCTCAGCCGCTTGCAATCCGATTGTTATCGCATCCTCAAAATCAGAACAATTCATAATAATTTTGTTCATTGGTAATCGCTTTGCTTTGGATTTTATCATTCGTAAGCGTTGCTCTAATCTCTGCCCCTTTTCATATCTGCCATCTATCGCCCTTATTTTGCCCATATAGGCTTCTTTTTTGTTTTCGTAGTCATTAAGTACCTTTTTTTCTTTCTCGTCGAATATGACCGTTAACGAGGCTATTTTAGCCATATGGTTTTTTTCCAATTGTTCCCGTTCTGCATCTTTTTGAGCCTTGTATTCGTCAGGAATCAAACTATATCCACGTGATGGTCTTGTTTCGGCTACTTCAATGCCATGTTTTTGGCAAATATCCTCCAAAATTTTGCGTTCAGCAAGCCGCCAGCGATTTATTGCATCCTTGCCTCCGCCGTACCCCATTTCTTTGAGTGCTTGTGCTAATCCATTTTGAGTGTCCATTCCGCGCTTATAATGGCCAATAGGGACGTAATTAATGTGTAGGTGGGGTGTAGCCTCATCCAGATGTAATACAGCGTTAAAAACGTGAAAATTTGCGTTTCTGGAGGTGAAGCCTTTCATGTACTCGTCAAGGCACTTTGTTGCAAGTTCCCCATCAGCCGTCCCAACCCCGGAATCATCCTTGGTGCCAATCTGTATTAAGTCTTCGTAAAAGGATTTTCGTTTGCACAATGAGACAACAACATTACTTTGTGGAGGCTTGCCAAATAAATTCTCGTAGTATGATGTGTTGATTTTACGGTCAGCTCGTTTCTGCTTGTCGTTGTAACGCTGGAGAGATTCATCAAAGCATTGTTCATAAGCTTCACCGATAGGCTGGCATACATAAGTTATATTGTCTTTGGTTCGTTGTGCATCCACATTGCCATACAAAAATTTTCTATTGTTGTGTGTAAGACTCCCTTTACCTTGGCAAAATGAAATGCTTTTAGCTGACATGCTTTTTCTTTCCTCCTTTTACCAAAAGCGTATTGCTAGCCTAGCGTATTTTTACGTTTGTGTCAAACGTAACCCCATAGTACTTATGACATTTCGCTATGCTACATATCATAAGTACCGGGGCCCTGCCGGGGGCTAATCCCACAAAACCCGTAAACATGAGCTTTGTGGCGTATTGATCGCTTGTGAAATATTGTACTAATGGGGAAAAAGTGTACTACAAACCTGTGTTACAAATACGTTCTAAATCCCTGATTAATGGAAATTATCGGTACTACAAATGTGTAGTACACATTTGGGTAAGTAGTTGTTCATGCTACTTACGGCATTCTACTCCTCTACAGGTCGATTTCACCCAAGTCGGCGGCGCGTTTTTCCTATCTCCACCGCTCATCTTATAGCATTTCCACTTAACATTAACACTTTTCATTGACTCAAACTTCGCAGATGCTCGAACCCTTGATTTTACAAGGCTTGCGGCAACTTTGGTTCATTAGAATTAACGATAAGTGAACATTTTGCCAACGAATGAATCCCGTTTAGGAAGTCGAAATGGTCGTGTTTTGAATATGTGATTTTGTCATTGCGGGCTTGACGCAGAATCCCCTTCGGTAGTGGCACAAACTAGGGGATTGCGGGTCAAGCCCACAATGACAAAACATGGTTTCACACATCTGCTACACGACCGTCGAAATCTCAATTCCTGAAAAATCGTTGCGTAATCCGTGCTGAAAAAGTGTCTGCAAAGCCAGTGTTTATAAGGCTTAAATGCAACTGCGAAGTTTGAGTCATTGATGTGTAGCGACAAAAGTTATGCCCGCTAAATCAGCATGAAATTACAAATGTTACGTCTACTATCCATGCTATCATCCCGCTAACTAACATAAATCCACCAATGAAAGAAAAATTTGTGTAATTCACTTATAAGGGTACAATGCACATATAAGGGCGGTAAAAGACAGCATTTACAGTATATTTAGCCTTACTCATGGATTCATGTTTTCAGTCAAAGTGGACAATACATTTGTAATCGGACATAATATTTGTAAATCGGGCGTAACATTTGTCATTAGTTTATTGAGCATATAGCCAAAATTTGCTCTCTTATTTCTTGCGAGGTTGCCTGCATACAATCAACTCCTTTTGAGTCCGATTGTAGCAAAAAAAGTGTTAATGTTAAGTGGAAGTGCTATAGCCCATGAAACCTATCCACTCGGAAGGGAAATCTACACGCAAAAAAAGAGTCGTTGGGGCGCGCTCTTGCGCTACTTTCGTCCCTCAACAACTCTCTTCCAGTGCCTGCAAATGCTTCTATTACGGCAACTTTGCCACCTTCGCCATTACCAAACTTACGTCCTCCTCAGACATCACCAGTTCTTGTCTGAGTATCAGCAAATCTATTCCTGAAACGTCATTCCCTTTTGTCTGCTCGTTCTTCCGTAGCACACACAGGTCAAACAACACTAATTTTATTCTAGGTGAATTGGCTATTATACCTATATTTTGAGGTTCAAAATTTCTAAATGAATAAACCTCAAATGTACGCAGATACTTTCTTGCCTTCAGCGAGGCAGAAATGGTCGAGGATCAACATAACTTCCGTTTTGTATTACCCCAAAATGAAGGTGTGGACCTTGACTATTCCCAGTGGAACCAACTAAGCCGATTTGTTGTCCGCGACTTATTTGCTGTCCTTCGCTAACATCGGTGCGCCGCAAATGTGCGTAAAGTGTTTGTATACCGTTTCCATGGTCAATTCTGACGGTGATTCCATAACCCCCATCCCAACCAGCATGGGTAACTCTCCCGTTAGCAACTGCAACAACTCGCGCACCATCTACTTCTGATGCGGGTGCACCAGACCGTTGAACGATGTCGATACCATTATGTTGAGAATTAGTACTGGCTCTCCAGCCAAACGGAGAAAGTACCCTGTAGTGTCCTGGAACTGGCCATAAAAAATTTCCAACTGTTGGTGGAGGATTAGTAGCAGGCGAGGCATTGCTGAGATACCTATCTGAAACATATCCAGCATGGTTTTGGAACCTCACGAAAACCCAGCGAGTTCCGCCAACACGAACAGCATATTCTACCGCCAATCTGCTCCCTCTAGGAGCACTAGCTATTACAGAATTATTGCTTCCTGGACCTGAACGAATATTCAAAGGGGAACTAGCAGTGCTAACATAGCGGTGACCGCTTAAAGTCTCTGAGATACCTGGTAATGGCGTGTTCCTTAACAACGAACTATCAACATACCCAACAGTTCCATTAGTCAAACGCACTCGTACCCAGCGTGTGGAGCCAACTGTGTGGGAGTGGTAAACCCAAAGTCTTCCTCCTCTTGGAACAGTTGCCCGAATTGCAGCATTTGTGCTTGGTGTGGCTCTTACATTGAGATCGAGATGATTTGTGTTGACCCAACGAAAATCGTTGATAGTATCTCGTGCTGCCACACTTAAGGACATGGTGGATGTAAGGATGGTTAAGAAAGAAACAATCACTAACATCCATGTCAAAAAAATGCGATGGGATTTTCGGATACATTTTGTTTTACTCATAATAAAAACCTCCTAGTAATTAATGTGTGGTTGATTTAGTTACGAATAGTTGCATTCGTATCATCGTCCGGGAAAAAAATCTGCCATTCGGTCTCTTGTGGAATTAGACAACTCGAAGTGGAGATGTCCATTTCCTATCACATTACCTGAGTACCCTGACAACGCTATTTGTTGTCCACGAGCAACCCTTTGATTTACTTGAACATCTTGACGTGAGAGATGGGCGTATAATGAGATGGCACCATTATCATGGCGTATTTCAATATATCTGCCAAAGCTGGTATTGCCTAAATTTCTCACCGAAATTATATATCCAGATTCAACAGCAAACACTGGAGTACCAACGGGAACGTTTATGTCTATAGCTTCCGCATGTCGTCTACTGTGATGATTTCCGCTTGGATGTGTTCGACCGGAAGTTATGTGTCCTCCTTGAGTTGGCCATACAGGATTAAAGCCTCGTGGTGGCGCGGAATCATTATCAATGGGGAACATTGTGTTGGGTGTAGCCCATCCGATTCTGAATCCGCCAGCCGCAAGTCTAAAAATCACCTGTACATTACCATTACGTTCTCCTATCGCCCAAGCATATCCACGAGATTGCCCTGACCAAGCTTCTCCAAAACGTGTACGCATTGAAGAATTCCGATTCACTGGTGTATTGCGATGAAAAGCAACTTCTATAGGAGAGCGACTGCCTATTATTACTGTAGACCTACGCACCCATGCGTCACGATGTCCTCCAGCAAAGAGTGCGTAACGAACGTAGAACCATTCAGTGCTGTTGTGCATACGAGTGGCTAGAATACGCACATCCCCACTATCATAGCTGAACCAACCAACATGGCTTCCACCTGGTTGATTGTATACATTTACTTGTACATTAGGTTCTGCCCTGAATACGGCGTTAACAAAATTCGGAGCGGATTGAGCGTACACAGTGGTATGTGCAAAGGCTGTAATCATGCCTAACAAAGCAGCTACCACTAAAGTCATAATAACGGATTTCCTTGTTAAGTTTTTCATAGTCAGTTCTCCTTCCAGAACAAAAAATTGGTTTTTAGTTACAGTTTTTGTTGTTTTTATAGCCATAACCTCCTTTTATATTCCATGCGCTAGGTCTAAAACCTTCGACAGATAGGCAGGGCAACCGTATACGAAAACCACTTGAAAGTAGCTGGATTTTGTAAGTGAGTGCTTTTTGGACTCATTATTGTCTCTGATGATCCGTTTTTTGAACTATTTTTCTATAAAACCTAGTTGATCATATAGCAATGTTGTAGAATTTTCTCATACGAAACTAGCCAACCATAATTAGTCAATATATTCCAGTCTCGCAACCCTTGATTTTATAGGATATTTCGTATGCGGTTGCCCTGACCATATAGGTCGAACAACTTTCTTACAATTGCATTATGCCATATCCTGTTGAAACTTTATCGGAATCATTTTTTGGCTTTTGGCAACGAAGTTTTCGCAGAAGAAATTGGAATTTACATGGTTAAATTTAACGTTTATATTGCAGTAGATATATCTACCTAGCGCATATCCTTCTTTACAATCGTGACAAGTGTTGTTCGGTAAAATAGAATCATCTTCATTGTCGCGTTTTATTGTGTTGGATTTGTTGAGGGAGTTCATTTTCATCACCTCTTTTCTGTGTTTTTTATGTCTGGATTCAATTTTACATCTTACTTTTGAACTTTTATCGGAATCGTTTTTAGCTGAAAAATTAGGATAAATTTCATTTCAAAAGTTTGACAATCTGGTTTATAACGTGAGTTCGACGGATTTTGGTTCAACAAATGCCATAAGTTCAAGGACTACGAAGAACAAGCAATTCGAGCAAATGCAGATTTTTATGTGGTAGCCTAAAAAACCAGCTAAAAATTGACCAATTGCCACACCTTTGATGATACCAGGGTTCTGGCAGTCTCATAAAATCAAGCTTTCAAGCCAGTTTTTCCGTCGAACTCACGTTTTATAGGGTTTTTATCCAGTTAAACTTTCTTCAGAGATTCAAGATGTTTTGCAGGAATGATCTTAGTTGGATTGAATTAAATGACTGACAATTGGTTTATTCCCATTTTGCACACACAAAAAAGACCCTCGCGGAACAAGGGTCTTTCGATATGTTCATTTTTTGATATTATGAAGTTGCTTAAATTGACTGTGTTTGTGGGAGGGAATCGTGTAACCAATCTTCAAATGGAGCAGTTTGTCCAATAGAGTTGTAATTATGCTCCATATTTTTTCTTACCATTACTGTTTTTTGGTGGTTTTCGCCAAATACTTTTTCGCGAACGATAAAAGCTTTAAGATAGAATTCCAGTGCTTTTTCATATTCTTCGCGTTTGTTGTAGAGTAGTGCCATGTCGTGGTAAGTAGAGGCTGTATAAGAGTGATTTTGCCCCAATTGTTTCTCGCGGATAGATAATGATAAGTTATAATATACCAATGCGTTTGTATAGTCACCTTGAGCAAAGTAGGTTCCGGCAAGGCTATTGTAGGTTCGAGCCGTAACATGATGTTCTTTACCATATCTTTCTTCGCGGATATGTAAAGATTTTTGGTGCAATTCTATAGCTCTGTCATACTCACCTTTACGACGATAAATTCTTGCAATGTTGTTATATGAAGTAGCAATATCTAAACTCTTTATTTTTTCACGTATGGCTATAGCTTCTTTATACAGTTCAAGGGCTTTTTCATCATTGATACTTTGTTCGTTGGACTGATCATTGTAGCTATATACACTTATTCTGTCATAGACATATGCCATATTGTTGTAAGAATCTGCTGTGTCAGCGTGCCATTTGCCTAACATTTTTTCACGTATGACATGAGCTTTTTTGTGCCACACTAATGATTCTTCAAAATCGCCATAGTCCCCTCGATTGCGATAAATCGATGCAATATCATGGTAAGATGTAGCAATATCAATATCAACAGTCTCATCACTTGATATATTTTTTCGTATAGCCAAAGCTTTATCATGCCACTGTCGGGAATTCACATGATTATTTTGAAGACGAAGAATTTCCGCGATATAGCTGTAAGTATTGGCAATTTTTTGATGGTTGTTATCTAAAATCTTTTCGTAGATACCAACAGCTTTTTTATAGTAACTCATGGCAGCTTCATAACGACCTAAAATAGTGGCAAGTTCGGCATATCCATTGAATAGATTTGCTGTAACTTCTGTTTCGTCATGTATACGTTTGCAGGCCAATTCAAGTTGATTCAAATTGTTAAGCCACTCAACGTATGTTTTGTTTGTACTTTCTTTGGCGACTTTAGTCATGTTTTCTATTAGGGCAAGACATTTTTCACTATCTGGTTTTAATGTATCATTAACAATATCAGAAATAACAGGATGTAGAGAAATTAATCTATTATTTTTGTTATCTATATGCTGTTGTATCCAACGCGATTTAATTAATTCGCGTAAAAATTCCATATCTTTTGATTTTTCAACTTTAGCAGAATTTTCATTTTTGTAATACTCATGCAATGCCCAATTACGAAAATCTTTAGTAGATAAACCAGAATAAGGAACTATAGCCATATTTGTCATGATGAATTTATAGTTTGTGTTATCCTCAAATTCTTTCATGTTGAACAAAGTTTCAATATGTCCATACATTATTTGTACTCGTTCTTCAGTAGTTAACCATTCCTTTTTGACAGTGATTCCTATTTGTTTTTCATGATCAAGACCATTTTGTAAGTTTTCAAGCATTTCTTTCGCGGTCAGTGCGTTTTCATGCATCGTTGTAGCTATAAGTATAACCGTCATTGTATGACCTAGTACTAAATCGATAATTTCCTTTACGATAGGTTCATCTTCTTTTGCAAGTCTAACAGAATCATAATCGTGATATTTGCGAAACAACTTGATTAAATCATTGTCTTCCATACTGTCAACCTCTATCGTATTATCATCATTATGCTTATTGCGTGATGTAAAAATAACTTTATATTTACCGGAAGTAAACTCTTCAAAGTACTTATCGTCTGACACATTGTAGTTGTCAATAATTATTAAAGTTTTTTCATCGTTTTCCTTGAGAAATTTCATTTTTTCTTCGAGTATCTTTTCAAATGCCTTTTCTTTATAGGCACTTTTATATTTTTCCGTATCAAAGTTGTGAAATTTCAATGAATCTATTATGGTTGATTGTAAACCGCTGATTTTTTTAAGTTCTTGGTCTTCAGGGATGTCATCAACATATCTAACAATTTGAAAAACATCAAATTGATCACTATATTTATCAGCATATTTTTTCGCTAATTCTGTTTTGCCAATTCCGCCGATTCCCTCCAAAATTACATATCGGTCTTTATTTAAGAGTTCGTCTATCCGTTCTAATTCAAAATCCCTGCCAATGAAATGAGCATATGGACGCTTAGAGTTATCTACAAGAACAATTTTTGATTTCAAAGTTTTTAATTTCTCAAGTGCTTCTCGCATTTCTTTAACATTTTGGAAGCGACATTCTGGTGATTTTTCGATACCTTTAGTCAAGAATTGGTTTGTCTTGTCAATTAGACGAATGGGAGCATCCTCCAAAATCTTTGTGCTTTGGCTCAACTTCCATTCACTGGAACTACCACGGTCGTTTCCTCTTAAATTTCTATTAACAAGTAATCTAAAGAAAATAGCAGCAACAGAGTATAAATCAGTTGAATAATCAAGTTCAGTAGGTTTTATACTAGACTTATCTAACTCAGGGGCAGAATACCCTTCTTTGGAAAATGATAACCCGTCATCTAGGGGAATACCTTTTTTTATAGCAGAATTATAGTCAATTGGGTGGACATGTACCAATTCAGTAAATTTAGGTTTATATTCAGGGACAAAAATATTGTCTGGCGCAATATCCAAATGCAAATATCCTTTTGAATGCATATGAAATACTGCGTCCAAAATTATTAATATTAGATCACAAAGATATATAAAGTCTTTATCCGTAAAAAATTTACGTTCAATTAATGATTCCAGCGTTTCGCCGGATTTCGTTTCAATGATTGTATATAAAGTGCAGTTTGCTTTGATTGGTTTGCTGTACTCTAAAATCCATGGACTGTTTGTCTTTTCTTTGGAGATATCGTCACTAGTGACGATATCTGTATGGTCATTCCGTAATATTTCTGCAACCCTTGATTCGTGCTTTGCTCGCTTTTTTAATTTATTAAACTTTTCTTTATTGTTTGGTGGAACAATAATTGATCCAATTTTAACAAAGAATGGTCTAGAAAAGATGCTGGACGTTTTTCTGGTAATATTGCATTTGTTGGGGTAAAATTCCTTGATCATTACTCGGCTTTTAGATAGATTATCAATTGGTTGTGCTAAATACACTATTGAAGAGCCACCTTCACCGACTTTACCCAGTAATTTATATTTGTTATTTTTTAATACAAGAATGTTGTCGGGAAGTAAGTTCATTAAACTAGCCATAATGTTTTATCGCCTCCGTATAACTAAAGCCGCCTAAATAAATCTTCCAATCTACATACTACTTCAGTATAATCTTCGTTTTTGCATAGTATATGTGCATAATACAAAGTATTCATAACAGCCCAATCAAACGGATGCCGTGCATCAAGAGGTGGAAAACCGTATTCTAGCAAAATGGTATCGTTTAGTGTTTCAAGATGATTTTTTAGAGCAGTGTCAGGTTTTGTGTTAGATGTGCCTAAAAAACCTTCTAAATTACCATCTTCACATAACAACCAAGTGAGCATAAAAAGTTTTCTATCAATTTCAATCGGTTTTCCTGTTTTATCAGGTGCTTTTTTAATAATAGATGAAAAACTAGAGAGCGCAGGTATTCTTTCAGCAATCAAATTGCGAATAATATTATTTAATCCTTTCACAGGGTTATCTTTCCATGTTTTTTTTAATTCGTTTATGCCTAAACTGATATTAGCAAGCATATCTTTTTGTGATATTAATTCTCTTACTCCATATACAGGTTTTTCAATAATCTCTTGAATTAGTTCATTATGATTTTTTTGGGCAACTCTATCTGTGTCTTCAGCTGTAGAAGATGCTTCGTTGATATATTCTTCAATTTCATTATATAGTCTAATAAATTTGTCATAAGTTCTTCTACGATAAGAACCAAAAAGTTTTTCGTTTTCCTTAATGAATACTCTTAAATCATTTGTAGTAATTATTGTGCCTTTTTCTAATTTCTCACTTATTACTTTAGTTAAACTGTCATTTGAACTATCTTCATCTATTTCAGGGTCGGCGTTAGGGAGGTCAAGGTATGAAAATTCATTAATTAAATCTATTACTTCTTTGTAATTAAACCCACACTTTAATCCGCACCTGTAAATAACATCTTGAATATCACGTAAATATAGTGAATCCAGCCAGCATCGCCTTAAAAAAGATTCAGCATCTTCAAGTGTCATTTTCAAGGAAAAGGCAATTTGCATGGCTGATTCTTTTGATATACTCTTTACTTGCTTTTTGTCATTATCTACTAAACTTAGTGGCAACCAAGAATTTATTTTTGATTTTTTTCTAGTGTCTTCGTCTTCTTCAAGTTTTTCCAATAGTACATGTCTAGCATCATCAGGCGTAACTTCAATTCGCTTGTTGTATAAGTAATATCCAACTGCTTCGCATAAAACTTCGGCTAATGTACGAATTGGAAATTCTTCTTTCAAGAAATTTACTGCTTCTTCCATATCCATAGCTTCGGACATCATTAATTCAGCCCAACGTGTTTCATTACCCTTTTGGTTACTGCTTCTTGACATCATTTTCATCCCCCTTAAAGTAATTCAAATGGCATGGCAATATTTCAGAAATAATGCGCTTTTAATTTTTTCCGTACCATAGTAATTGTAACATTCCAACACATTTCTTGTATCGCATACTTGTTGTATCTTGTAGTATAACACACCATTTGAAAATAATATTATACGTTACTGATTAAGTAAAACTTCACGTAAAATTTCATTGACGAGTGTTGATTTGCTTTTCTTACATTTTTTTGCAAGCTTGACGAGTGATTCTCCGACATCGGCAGATAAATAAAGGGTGTGGTTACTTCCTTTATCTTTCTTGCCGCTTCCCAATATCTTTTTTAATATATCATTGTTTATGTTTTGCGATGTATTTGTTTGTGTAATATCAAGTGTGTTGCTTTTTATATTATGAGGTATATTTTCTGTTGTACTATCTAATATGTTTTCTTGTGTATTATCTATTGCTTTTTCTATGCTTTTTTTGAAACGATTGCTTGTTGCCATTGTTATAGTACTCCCCTTTTTTGTAGTTCTTGAGCAACGTCTTTATATGCTTTGTGTATGGCTGCATTTTTGTGAATAAGATTTATAGGTTTATGCTCAATTTCTGTATTTTTTACCTGAACACTTGCGGGTATAACATTTTCTAAAACAATGTTTTTAATGCTCTCGTTTTCTTTGCAATAGTCCATGAGTTCTCCAGATAGCTTTATCCGTTTATCGAAATTATTGAGAACCAAAGCCTTTACGTTATCGGTTTTTCTTAAATATTTTCGCGCATTGCCCCATAGTTCAATGAATAGTTCAGCTCCTTGTATACCATTTATTGAAACGTCTGAAACGAGAATGACACTGTCCGCTACAAAAAAGGCGTTTTGGTTAACGATCCCCATTGATGGGCTGGTGTCAATCAGGATATAGGCGTATTCATTCAATATGGCTTGATTGTCAAGGATAAAATTATACAATATGTTTTCCCGTCCGGCTCTACTTACTATTTGCAGTTCTGTTGCTGTGAGTGTTATGCTAGAGGGGATAATATCAATGTTCACCAATTCTTTAATCGGGTTTTTGAAAATAACTTCTTGTGCCGTTGCGTCATCATCAAAAATATTTTTTACAGTTTTTATTCCTTTTGCTGTAATATCCACACCACAATTTAGAGATAAATTAGTTTGTGGATCACAGTCTATAAGAAGTATTTTATGTTGTTCAGCTATCAATCCAGCAAGGTTAAATAATGTGCTTGATTTGCCTGTACCTCCTTTTAATGTGCCAATTGTAACGGTTTTCAAATTCTCACCTCCATACAATAACAAGTATGTTGTATCTTTTATATTGTAATATAAGATATGTTGCTTGTCAAATATTTTACAATATACAATATACAATGTACAATATATTATAGAATGCAGTTTGTAATGCAGTGTAAAATATAGTGTACGATATAGTGTATAATGCAGTTTAGAATATGATATAAAACAAATATACAGTATGATATAAATGCAAATATATAATAAATGATAAAATGCAATAAAAAACACAATATACAAACCAATATATAATATACTTGTTTATATATTGGTTTGTATATTGTGTGTACAGTGGATCATTTCTTGATGTCAAATAAATTGTAGCCCTAAACAAAAATTTAGTGTCACCAATAACCAGTTAAACGAAAACAAAAATAAAGCCCCACCGTAAACACAGTGGGGCGAAAAATCAAAACCAATGAGAAAATTTAGGCAGGGCGACACTCCTGCATCTCCAACCCATAATGCCACTGCACCCTCAGATGGTGGCGGGGGCGACGGCGGCCCGTTCCGTCCTCTAAACCTCCTCAAGACATAGTTTATTATACCATAGGTTTGTTCCAGTACGTCAAGAGGTATCCCTTTTTGATAAACCGCTCCATTTTGCTGACATCTCTGGAATAAAGAGAACGAGCGAAATAGTTACCACTAGCTGAAACTCGAACAGCAACCTTGATATACTCTTTATTTTGCACCTGAAAAAGTTTTACATACTCAATAGAATTATCCTTTGGGTTAGTACCCACATAATCAGGGTGCTTGAGAATGTTTTCCAAATCAATGCCATAATCCTCAAAATCTTGTGGATGGCTATTGACCATATGTTCTATATTGCTGTCGCTTAAATAAATTGGTGTTCCAGCTTTAACACTCAAGCCAAGCAAATCTATTACCTGTTGGCTTATTTCGCCTACTTTGGTCATAACTTATCCCGTATCTCTCTAATGCACTTGCGTAACTGTTTCATCATAAATTTTTTGTTGCTTAGACATATCACTTATAACTGGCAAGTTTAATTCTTCAGCTTTCTTAAATGCCCATCCGATTTTGTAACCCTTTTTCTTTGCAAATCGAATTAAACAATCATGAGATGTGCAATTTTGCCAATTATTAGGTGTTTCAACTTGCAAGTCGTCATTTTTCTCGTTAATGATATGTTTATGGTTCCCGACCCCGCAATTGATACAGAGAAAATAATCATCCATATACCCTATATTCAACGTGCCACACTCTGTACACTCAACACCATCATCGACCAGTGGTGTATTCGGCATGTCAAGTTGCTCTTGCATATGAGTTTCGTTTTTTGTCGATAGTGGTGCATTATCTAGTCGTTTTGGAGTACGCTTAGGAGAATCAATTATTTTTTTTGCCTGTTCTTCTGCTCCCCATCGCTCAATATCCTTCTTGTGTTTGAAACTAAAGCTTACCCCTGTAATTTTGCGTCCAGTCCTTACAATCGAATAAGTTATGGCAATATCTGTAATTTTGTTAATTTCCTCTGTTGCAGGTTCTAACGCTTTACGTCTAAAATCTTGCCATCTTGTGTAATTGTAGGCATTTAGCAATTGTTTAAGCTCGTCCAAATCATATTCTTGAAAAGTAAGTCTATATAATTTTTCTGTACCCCCCCTAGAGTATAAATAACTTTTAAGTATCTCATAAAGGCGTTTGCTGTACTTAGATTGCATAGCGATATAGTTATAAAGGTGGGTTTGGGTGTATCCCTCTCCTCCGGCTTTTGCTCGTTCTATCAATCCTATCAAATAGGGCTTTATGCTTTGGCTTAATGTAGCCGTAATTATTCCAGAATTGCGGTCAATATCATATGTGTCAAACCATCTTATAAGTGATTCACGCCCATTAGGGTATTCTACCCATGCAGATTTATCTGCAACAGATTTCACTGCTGCTTTTATGGTGCGATAGTTAGCCCCGCCCTGATTATCGGGTTTTATGCCACACATCTCGCAAAATTCGGTGACAGTAAAAGATTGCTTCATGAAATCTTTATCAGCAGGCTTTACCTTGCTCATAACAAAATAAATTACATTTTGTTCTAATGCTGTCAATGGAAAACGCACATGACGGATTAGGTCGTTGCCTTGTGCTACCAATTCTTCGCGTGGGTCTTTTATTAATAATTGTTTTTTTGAGGACATAAAGCCCCTCCTTTCTAAAAATTGGTAGTATTATATAACGTATAAGTGTCTTTGTAAAGTGACTAAGATTGTATAGATGTCCCCGAAAAAACGGTATAAAAGTCACCCTTTTAAGTAAAATCCTAAAAAAGCCTGTAAACATAGGCTTTTTTCAAGACGGTATAAAAGTCACCCAAAAGCTTGTAACGGTATAAAAGTCACCCTACGACGGTATAAAAGTCACCCTACGACGGTATAAAAGTCACCCTACGACGGTATAAAAGTCACCTTTGACGGTATAAAAGTCACCTTTACACCCTTGAAACCCGCTAAATATGCGGGTAAAATTCCCCTGAAGTAGTTGAAGTAGTTTGAAGTACTTTGAAGTATTAAAGAAGTACGCGCGCGTGCGTGATGCGTGTGCGCGTGATGCGCGCGCGTTTGAATGAAATAAAAACACAAAAAAAACAAAAACAGCCCCGGAAATCATTGATTTCATGGGGCGTATCAGCTAAAAGAAAGTCAAGGGTACGCTAACGCCGCTAACGCGCCCTTGACTTTCTTTTTGGCGCACGGTATCGGCTAGGCACGGCATGGGGATGAAGGGAAGAGGCAAGTTGAAATATCTCCACCCCATGCCTGCATTGAGCATACCATGCGCCACCGCTGATACTTTGCATCACAATCCAAAGGACGGCGAGGAATCAGCTAAATAGGCAAGTTGAAAAACAGCGAGTGACTATGAACATAATTTTCGTGACATTTCCATTATCCGTATGGCAACAATAGGCAATCAGTTTATCAGACTCAAACTTCGCAGTTGCATTTAAGCCTTATAAACACTGGCTTTGCAGACACTTTTTCAGCACGGATTACGCAACGATTTTTCAGGAATTGAGATTTCGACTTCCTAAACGGGATTCATTCGTTGGCAAAATGTTCACTTATCGTTAATTCTAATGAACCAAAGTTGCCGCAAGCCTTGTAAAATCAAGGGTTCGAGCATCTGCGAAGTTTGAGT
>WQWL01000072.1 GCA_009785345.1 Oscillospiraceae bacterium | reverse complement strand
TATTCTTCTCGGAATATTACCAGAAAGTTAGGGTGCAAAACTTGGAACCGCCACTTGCGTGATCCGCATGAGTGGTGGTGTGGGAGGTCGGTCACTCAAATAATGGGTGACCTCCTACCCGATTGCTATCTCCTTTCTTTAATAAAAATTATAACAGCCCTGATGGTATGGTGGAATATGAAATAGATAGTCATGTTAGATCCGCAATTGATTACAAGGGTGTCTCTGCACCAATTATTGCATTTTTGTCGCTATTAAGCTCACTAATCGCATTAATTTATTTTTTTGACAACCTTAGAGAGGTCTTAATTCTATTGTTTTTGGGGTTTGCTCTTGTATATACGTGCATCCTTACAATTGCTGGCTTTATAAGCCTAAGAAGCTACTCAAATTGGTTGAAAAACAATAACGCAAGAATAGAAAATGTACTTGCCAATATCAGTGATAGCGAGGATAGGCGAATGGTTATAAGCTATATTTACTATGCTATGACTTCGAAATTATTAACAGAGTATCCAGATGTATATAAAGAAATAGAGCCGCCTAACCTGTGGTATAATTTTTTGGGACTACGAATTAGGGCATATTGCGGTTTGATTGTGTGCGTGGGCTTAATAATGTCAATTGTTACAATAGTGCAACAGCAACTATGAGATTTATCTTCAATTAATTTTTTACATGGTCACATAATCATTTTATCATCAAGCAGACATTTATGGCTTGTCAATATTGCAAGACCTCAAACGCGTATGCCAACCCGCCTAACAAAAACAGGCTGAGAATTTCTCGCTAACGCTCGAAATTCTCAGCCTGTTTTCCTGCCAGTCAATGAGCGCACCGCCAAAATGGCGGCGGCGCACTCATTGACCGTCAGTCGGCGTGCAGGCATAACACACTAGACTTTGCTGCGCAAAATCGTGTGCCAAAGGGGGATAAATCCCCCTTTGGAAACCCACGCAGAAGCCTTGCAGAAATTTTGTGATAACAAAATTTTTGCTCGCTTCTGCAACAACCGCAATCGTTGATATAGTTGCAAGTTCGGTACAGTCACTATATCATATCTTACACATTGTTCACGAATGAAACTTGATTCAGTTCGCAACCAATAACCAAAATATAGGTTGACAATAATTGATAATTGCGTTATATTTAACTCAACCCATATTGGAGGTTTTCAAAATGAAAGAAATAGGTAAGCGACTAAAGGTTTTAAGAGAAAGTGTTTTCACCACGCAAGCAAAGATGGGTGAGATTTTAGGTTCAACTCAATCTGGAATTAACAGATATGAGCACGGACTATCAGCTCCACCTGTGGAGTTATTTATTGCGTATGCAGATTACTTTGACGTATCGTTAGATTACATTTTCGGACGTACACAAAAACCACAGGGCAAGCTATATGAGTATAAGCCAAAGACTACAATGGATAACCCACAAATGCGACAATTCATCGAAATGTGCTTTGACCCAGAATCGCCTGTTAGTGGAAAAATGAAAGAAACGCTTTTGGAAATGATGATACAAGGTGGTGAATAATTTTGAAAGAAATATCTTTTGAAGTACCAAGTGATTCTGATGGGTATGTAACTTTTGAGTGCCCATTTTGTCAGGTTGCGTTTAAGTTGAGAGCTGATGAGTTCCAAAGTGATGAACTGATCTGCGATGAATTGTTTTGCCCTTACTGCGGTTTGACCGACAATGCTGATAATTTTTATTCAAAAGAAGTTTATGACCATATGGAAGCACTCGTAGAAAACTATATGGTTGAACAACTTAATAATGCGTTTGGTGGCATGGCAAAGAGTTTTAATCAAATAAAAAATGTGAAAGCAGACTTTACGCCATTATCAGAGCGTGATGTAAATGTTCTAACTGAGCAGGATACTGCTGAAACTATTTTTCAATGTAACATCTGCGAAAATCATATGAAAGTTGATTTTTACATCGGAGCTTCAAAAATGTATTGTGCCTATTGTGGGGTGGACTTATGAGTAATTTAACAGAAATAAAAAATATCAGTCTTGATTTTAGGAGATTGTCTTCAAATTTTTTAAAAACAACATATGATGATAACTTCTTATACATTAAGCGCTTATACAATTTCATAGAAGAAAATCAAGAAATCAAAAAAATTATCGACACAGTTATCTCTACATCTGACTATGATTGCGAGCAATTTGTAACCCAAAGTGATTACGGAGATTATCAAATAAATGTTCCGATAAATGAGACGGACCATATAAAAGCACTCTATGGTTTTTTGGAGAAATTAGCTGTATGCCAAGAGAACATGCATCTGGCTGGCATTGCCATGACTTATGGCTATCATAAAGACAATTTTAATGAAATAATCCGATGTTTTCTCGAAGATATATTCAAACCCCTAATTGATTTTATAGTGGATTCATTGAGTAAACAAATGATGGCTTTGGAGCAAAATCAGTCACCAGTGCAAGTTACTCAAAATATTAAACATAATCACGGTACAGCAAATGTTGGTGAATCAATCACTTCAACAAACCTCGTACAACAAAACGATTTACGTGAAGTAATTGAACAAATTTCTGAACTTAAAGCTGAGATAATAAGTAGTGGTTTGGGAAATGATGAGAAAGAGTCTGCGCTTGATGATCTGGAAGTAATCCGAGAACAGCTTGCATCTGATGCACCACAAAAAGTTCGTCTCAAAAAAGCTATCAGTGGATTCATAACATTTGTCACCGCTGTTGGAAGCGGCATAACGGTGAGAGCGTTGACCTCACCTACATTTATTACAAGAGCAAATGAATTAATTGAAAGATTAAAAACACTACTTGATAGTATCTAACATAAAGTTAGCAAACAGATGTGAACGATGAGGTGTGACACAATATGAAAGCTGTTATCTATGCCCGATATAGTTCTGACGGACAGCGAGAGGAAAGTGTTGAGGGGCAACTTCGAGAGTGTAAAGAATATGCAGAGCGTCACAACATGACAATTGTAAACACATATGTTGACCGTGCGTTGTCGGCAAAAACTGATGACAGACCCGAATTTCTTAAAATGATTAGTGATAGTGCGAGAAAGCAATTTGAGGTTATCCTAGTTTGGAAATTAGACCGATTTGCGAGAAACCGTATTGATTCATCCACATATCGAGCAATCTTAAAAAGAAACAATGTTAAAGTTGCGTCTGCAACAGAAAACATATCGGACGGTCCAGAGGGTATCATCCTTGAATCCATATTAGAGGGAATGGCTGAATATTATTCGGCTGAACTGTCTGTTAAAGTAAAACGTGGACAAAAAGAAAATGCTCTCAAAGGTAAAGCAAACGGTGGCGGTGTGCCTTTTGGCTACAAGATAAATGCTGACCGCTATTATGAAATTGACCCACTTACTGCTCCAATTGTGCTTGAAATATTCACCCGATATGCTGACGGACAGACAGTTAATGAAATTAGTGCTGACCTCAATTCTCGTGGCGTATTTGCTAATACAAAGCACAAGTATACCAACAAGGCGAGTATGCACAATCTTTTGAAAAACCGTCGTTATATTGGCGAATATCGCTACGGTGATATTGTTACACCAAATGGTATGCCTGCTATTGTGTCGGAAGATATTTTTAAGCAAGTTGAAAAACGGATGGAGAAAAACAAACACAAGCCTGCTGCGAAAAAGGCAATTATCGAATATATGCTTACAACCAAATTATTTTGTGGAAACGACAAGACAATGATGGTTGGCACGAGTGGCACTAGCAAGACAGGTAGAATCCATCACTATTACAAATGTGGTAATGCTATATACAAGCGTTCTTGCTCAAAAAAGGCAGTTAAAAAAGACTGGGTTGAGCGTCTTGTCACAGAGCTAGTGCAAAAATTTCTAACAGAAGATGGTGCGATTGAAAGGCTTGCAAATTTAGTTGTTGAATATCAAAAACGAGAAAACACCACTCTACCATTTCTACAAAAACAGTTGAATGATGTTGAGAAGAAAATCAGCAATTTGTTAGACCTGATGGAAGATGGCATGGTGAATATTTCTGCAAAAGAACGACTTGATGGGCTGGAAATCAAAAAGCAGGACTTAGAGATTTCTATAGCCAAAGAGAAGATTGATAAAACTCCGCTCAGTAAAGAGCAAATAATGTTCTGGCTCAGCAAGTTCAAAAATGGTGATGTCAACAACATTGTATATCAAAAGGAAGTAATTGACATTTTCGTGAACTTTGTGTATCTTGATGATGATAAGATTGTAATTGGACTTAACTACAAAGATGGTACTAAAACATTGCTACTAAGCGAGTTAGAGGGTGAACCATCAAGTGAGGTGCTAAGTTCGTATTTGGAACAGAGCACCCCGCCAAATTGTAAACCATCTTTTGATAAAGTCCATAGGTGGTTTTCTTTTTGCACGGAAAGGGCAAGCAAAGCCCCTAACAGTGGGATTTCTTGGTTTTGAGCCGTGCGGTAGTTGCCTTGTGCAATAGCCGTGTGGTTTTTGATTTTCGGGGATTTTACGGAAAAGCGGTCTAATGTACTCACGGCTTAGGGGTAAGCCGTGCTAACTTTGAAAAATCAAAATGTACAGTTTTCATTTTTTTCTAATGTTCACACGGCTCTGCCGAAAATGACTTTGCACAGCTATCAATTACCGCACGGCATAGCCGTAGAGCATTTGACCGCCGACACAAAAACAGCCCGCCGTAGCGAGCCGTCCATTGTACTTTTATTCAATCCATCTTACTTTCAGTCGTAATTTCATAACCGGAGAACTTCGATTTGTAGATGATGACGATAGCCCCGAATTGCCCGGCGTAATCACCATAGGTGGGGAGTTTATCGATACCGAGGACTCAATCAAGGAAAAGCAAGCCGAGGTTGATGGTTTGGCTGTGCAAGCCGAAGGCAACAAAAATGAACTTACTCGTTTACAAGCCGAAAAGGATAAAACTCGAAAAGTCTATGTAAACACTTGTTGGGCAAAAGGCAAGGAATATAAACAGACTTTTGGTGGTAGCGGTGCTTTCAGCGGCACAGAAAAATTTGCAGATACGTTGATGACAACTCAACCGAAAGAGCATGGTTTTGATGATATTAAAGCTCGCTTTATGGCTGCCAGTGATCCAAATGCACGATGCTATGACCAGCCCTTTGCACAATTAGATTTATCCAAATTGGACGGAGCTGAAGGGTACTCTTTATTGGCGGAGCGAATTGTCAGCACTTCTGACAGTGATTTCAATCGATTCATGCAGTCACTCGGAGCGGCAAAGTGGGTTGAAAATGGCTATAAATTATACGCTCCCAACGCAGATGGCAAATGCCCGTACTGCCAACAATCTATCGAAGATTCATCCATTGACATCAATGCGGAAATCGCAAAATGCTTTGACGGCAAGTATGCTGAGGATTGTGCAAAACTTGCAGATTACCAACAAAAGTATCGGCAATACATGGAGTCGACGTTTATAACTCCGATTAGACGAAACATTGAATTTTTGAAGTCAATTCCACAAGGATTCGGCAATGTAGCGGAATATGAGAAGAACTTAGCGCAAATTGAAAAGATAATTGCTGAGAACAATCAAAGTATAGCGGTAAAAGTAGCAAACCCGTCAGAGGCGGTGTCGCTTGAAACAATCCGCCCATATCTTGAGGCAATAGATGTTCTCATTATCGAGACAAACAATTTGTTTACAAAGAACAACGACATTTATGACAATCAAGGTAAGGCTCGCACGGCTTGTTTGTCCGAAGTGGTCGAACTAAGTGCTTTCGAACTACAAACTGTCATCAAACAATACAAAGCAGACATGGTCGACGTGGAGAGCAAAATTACAGCACAACAAACTAAGGTTGGCAATAGCAACAATTCACTAAGCCTCGTAAAAGGTGAGCTATCCAAACTAACTGAAAAGTTGGGCGGTATTGAAGCTACAGTTCCAAAGGTCAACGACTTGTTGATTAAGACGGGGTTCAGAGGGTTTTCTCTTGTGCCACACGAAACCGTCCCTAATAGGTATGTTGTCGTTCGTGAGGATGGAAGTCCCGCAACAAGACTAAGCGAAGGCGAGCGTAATTTTATCGCATTCCTGTATTTCTATTATCTCGTTCAAGGCAGTTGGAAACAAGAAGATTTGATGAAGGGTAAAATTGTAGTTATCGACGACCCGGTTTCGAGTATGGACAGTAGTGTGCTTTCTACTGTCAGCTCGCTTGTGCGTGAGTTAATTAACGATTGCTACTGTGATGGTGAAAAACACAACATCAAGCAAATTTTCATTCTTACACACAATGCGTATTTCCATAATGCGGTTTCGCACGAAATGCTCCGCCCGGAAGAGGCGTTTTTCAAGAAAGTTGCGTTTTTTGAAGTCAAAAAAAGTGATGACAATATTTCAATCATCAGCGAACCTTGTATGCAAGGTAGTCATAGCAACGACCCCGACATAACTCATGAAAACTACTCGCCTGTGCAGAACTCATATTCGGCATTGTGGCAAGAATACAAAAATGCCAAACTACCAACCACGTTACTGCATACGATAAACCGAATTGTTGAGTATCACTTTATCTTGCTTTGTAGTCATCCCCGCGAGGAATTACAAAACCGACTGTTCGGGGAATTTGAAAAGGACACAAGCAAACTAAGGCTTGCAAAAGAAATATTGCAAAATGTGCATGACAACGTTGCTTTCGAAGATAGCATCGGCGAGATGATTCATTATCCCGCTCCGAGCAGCACCGCCGACTACAGGAGGATGTTCAGAGAGCTTTTCAAGGTTATGGGACAAGAGCCGCACTATTCGAAAATGTCGGGTGAAGGGTAATCATGGATATAATCGAACTTTTTAAGATGTTTATGGACGGAACTGAAAATGATTTCTGTGGAACTTTATATTTTGACGAAACAAATAATTTTAGGAAGTTAGCTCTTGTTGAGAAGGGTACAAATAATCCTATAGAGAACAAGAGCTTTGTCTTAGGAGGATTGGCTCGCACGACACAAGAACCAATACAATTTGACTCCCTTCTAAAAAAATTGAATTTGCAAAAAAATGCTCCCGAAATAAAATTCAAACACATATCGCACAAGCAAGCGGATTTCTTAGATATATTGAAGTCTAAACGATTATTGCAAATCTTCAAGTGGATAAATGATGATGAAACACTATTGATTCACTCGTTCAGCACAAATTACTTTTTTTATGTGCTTACCGATATTGTAGATGAAGCGTTTTCTATCGAGGCAAATCGTCCAGCCATAATGTTTCATTTAGAGCTGAAAAGCGCCTTGTATGATGCTACCAAACCCAATGCAGATTTTTTCTTAAAACAGCTTTACGCTTTTAATTATCCAAAAATATCAAGCGAAAATGTTTGTACTTTTATAGAGCTGTTGATTGACTACATTGAAAGCAGACAGTACGAACTATTGAATGAGATGGAAGATTTTCACACCGAGTTTTTAAGACAATTAATCAAACCACTTCGCAAATCAGAGAGTTTAGACTTTTTTTCTAAAGATGATGAGAACACGCTGTTTTCTGAGTATGCTTTGGTATACGCCCAAAGAGTTGTGCCATTCGAAAATGCAAAACTCATCTTCGACAGAGAATACGCAATAGAAGATTCAATTGAAGATATGCTACAAGACTTTGATAATTTTGAGTTTAAGGATTCTAAAGAAGATGTTGGCATTCAAATCGCTGATGTAATAGTGGGTTTTATTTCAAAACTATACAGCTATGTCGATGGAGCAGATATTGAACAAATGCTTGAAGACGTAAACGAGATGACACAAGAGCAGAGATTGGTGTTGAAGCTATATTTTGACTTAGAAGAGCGCGCGGATAAGGCTTGCCGATATTTGCTGCAACATATCCAACCAAATTCAAGCAGAGAGAAAATGTATCAACTACAGCAAATGATAAGAGCGTTTTACTACCGAAAATGATTTGAAAGGGGTTAGGATGAAAAAAATTAAAGTGAGGATACTGCGTATAATTCGTGATATGATGGAAAAATTGAGCGAAATATTATCATTGATGTTTAGCGCAATTCTTGCTTTGCTTGAAGTATCTTTGTTTCCATTTGCTATTTTTGTATTTTTTAACCCTTTATTAAAATACTTCATTCCTCTATGTGCTTTGATTATCTTACTGCCGATAATAATCCGTTTGCGTGATTTGTTAAGAGAGCGGTCTTATTTATATGCATTTTCATTTCTATTCAACATTTATGTTATGCTACCCGCCGCGCTTATTGTATTCTCAAGAGTCATAGGTCATTACAGCAACAGCTATGAGTTAACTGTGTTAATTATTGTTGCCCTGCTTTTTATCATACCCGTTACATACCGTGAGACTCATTTTTTCTTAGATAATCATAGAATAACATACCCTATTAGCCATTATGAAAGACTTGGAAAGTATGAACACATAGAGACATCACTAATCAAAATTCTTTTGAAATTTATGCTGTCAACCGCTTTTTTACGACTGGTATTACTATTGGTTATCATTTTCACTGACTATATAATAATTAGAGTCCCTTATGTCGAGGTCATTTATTCAGGAATAATTTTATCACTCGCATATGATGCGTTTTTTGTCCCTCTTATAAAGCAAATCAAGAAACGAAAAATCACTTTAATAAAAAATGAATTGATTGAAGACCGCAAAAGACGCGATGAAAACACAAATGTTATTATTGAAAACTGTTTTAGAGAAGCCTCGAACTCTGGAAATGTAGCGAACAAGTTTATTGATTTACTCTCTGTCTACGAGGGTGGATTGAAGTTAAGTGATATTGAGCGTATAAATGCCCGCTTCTACGTTTACATAAAAAAATCATGCTCTGAATTTTTTGAGGACTATCCTTATATGCCTGAAAGTGAAATAACAACTACATATTTATATGTTTGGTCTAAAAACAAAACATTAAAAGACGTTCCTAATAGAAGGTTTGGATTTTAGCAAATTCAAACCAACCTAAAGCGAACTCAAAAGTTCTAACCCGCAAGGCACTATCTTGTTCTCTGATGAGCTTGTACCGATACAGCATAAGCAAAAATGCACGGTTTTCAATCTCGCACTATCTAAGCCGTGCGGTAATTGAAAACTGTGCATAGGATTTTTCGGCGTTTGCAAGCAAAGCCGTGTGAACACTTGAAACTGTGCAGTGGCTGTGCAAGTTTATCCAAAGATGGTTTACTTTTCGCACGATTGTTGCTATCAAAGCTCCTAACAGTGGGTTTAAGTCGTGTGGTACTTGCCATGCACAGAAACCGTGTGTTTTTTGATTTTCGGGGATTTCACGGAAAAGCCTTCTAGTGTACTCACGACTTTAATGCACAGCTCCCAAATGCTCGCACGGCTCTACCCAAAATGCAAATGCACAGTTTTCAATTACCGCACGGCATAGCCGTAGAGTATTTGACCGCTGACACAAAAACAGCCCGCCGTAGCGAGCCGTCCTATATGAGTTCATTCAATCCATCTTACTTTCCACTTCCGTGCCGTCTCTCAAGCGAAACACCAACCGCCGGTCATGATGCACGGTCATGCTGTCAATGGTCATCGACCACAGCTTTTCGTCAAACTCATTCAGCACGAGAGGGCTGTTTTTCATGTTGCGAATAAACCGCCCCAGTAGGTTTGATGTGCTTTGTCGCCTGTTTATCTAAAGATAGTTTACTTGCCATTTTTAGATGTTGCTTTAGGATTTTTGAGTCTTATAGCAGCATCTTTTTTGTTGTGATGAAAAAACTAAGTTAATTCATATGATGACTTTGTATGGTGCATCGTCATGTATCAATTTATTATAAAACAATGTGCCAGATGTTGAAAACACCTAGTACTATCAACGAAAATTCAGGTTTTTGCGGTTGAATTATGCTTTGGATAATGCTATGATTTTGATACAAATGATGCGTCTATGAAATGGAGGTAAATACAATTGAGTGCAGTCAAAATAATAAATAATGTACCGCTGTTCGGGTCTACTCTTCTCTTAGTAGTTGAAAGCCTAGAAACCAGAATGAAAGATGTAGTACTTGTTAATTTACCAGTCGAAAATGCTTTAACGTCGGAATACATAGAAAATCTAGAACAGACACTGCCTTTTACCAACGATATCAAATCAAGTGATAAAAGTGAAGATGTTACCATTGAAGTAGAATCGGAACTTTATGATAAAATTAAGAAATGGTGCACTCAGCTAGGTATCTCACTTGAGCAACTCGCAATTGCATTTATTCGCTTCTGTGTCTGTGTAGATAATCACACAATTTTAAGGGAATGGTTCAACTCAAATAGAATATTAGATGAGTTAGATTTAACTGCGGCAGAGCTTAAATAGGGTGATATTATGCAAGAAAATTCAAATATGCTTTCGCAAATGAAAGAGCAAAGTGTCATTACGGTCTCAAGTTTAAAGTCATTGATTTAGTATGATTAGGGATTCTCAGGTATGATAGATAGTGATTTAGCAGTACTCTATCAGGTGGAAACAGGTGCTTTGAACCGTGCTGTTAAAAGAAATATATCCAGATTTCCTGAAGACTTTTGCTTTCAACTAACTAAAGAAGAATACCTAAACTTGAAATGCCGAAATGGCATTTCAAGTTTAGGCAGTGAATACGGCGGTAGGCGAACACGACCGTATGTTTTTACAGAGCAGGGAATTTCTATGCTTTCAAGCGTTCTTAGAAGTGAGGTGGCTGTTGCTACTAGCATCAGGATAATGAGAGCTTTTGTAGAGATGAGACATTTCTTAGCAAGTAACGCAGATATTTTTGATAGAATCAGTAGGGTAGAAGTAAAGCAATTAGATTTTGAAAAAACTACAAATGAAAAACTTGAGGAAATATTAGATTACCTGTCAAATCCAAACGAGGCTACGTGTAGAATATTCTTCGATGGTCAAATCTATGATGCTTTTAGAACAAGTTGACTGCTGTCCGGTTAATTATATCACGGCAAGTCGTAATGTAATTAAAAATATTTATACACAAGTGCATTGCCGATTTTGATGAAAGCCGTAGAGCATTTGGAATTAGCTGGACTTTTTTTTAATCAATATGGTATAGTGTATAATAGAAATTTTCGTTGTGTTGTCAACAGACGATAGGGCGATTATGCTAAATTTATATTAAGTGGAGAGTATAAATGAACAGTGATGCAGTAAGCTTTTTACTCAGAGCAAAAAAGGCTACTTATGCGGGAAAAGGTGCGGAAACTGAACCGTCAAGACCTGATTCTCATGATTTGCAATATATAGAAGGTTCGATGAAGTACATCGACACTTACTTAGGCAGTTCTAAGTTTGCCGGAGAAGAAGCGCTTTGGGAAAACGATGTTCCGTTTTGGACAATGAATTACATTGGCAGAGTTATTGATGATGGGTTTTCCGGTGACTTCTTAAAAGAAGCATTATTGCTTGTGCCGAAAGAATATCCGTATCGTGGACCGGCGCAATATGAACGGGGAGATTATCTGTATAAATGCAATGTGAAAGGCGATTTTCATTGGTTTAATGGATTTGAGGAAATACACTACAAGAGCAAGAAGGTTTATGAGTGTACTTTTCATGGCGGAGATATCGAATAACAGAATGTAATAAGCATTTTGTGAACATTAATACGATTGAGAAAATTCAATCTGCTAATAGACTTTATGGATATAACGATATAAACATTGTTCCACCAATTATGCTGTTAGGAGGAGATGAAGATGACAACTGAACTGAACTGAACTGAACATAAGTCCGAATTTCACGATTGATGATATTCACAATAGACGCTATGCCAATTATGAAATTATAAGAAATATGACACATCAAGAAATACTTGAGCATACCCGAAATGAAGCGCAGCCAATTTTGGAAAGGCTGGAGAAACTTAGTAAGGAAAGCGTTAGAGCCTAGTTATGGAATCTACTCGCACTCCAACACAATAAAGGGCGATGAGTGTATGTTTGGCTCTATGATAATGATAGGGTTGCCAGTCCTCATTACTGTACATTTGGGCATGAGTATGACACACGTTGGCATTGCGCTTGCCATTATGCCTATGCTTGCAAGCGCTATATGTATGCGCATATTTTTATTTAAACGAACTATCTAAAGTCCGTT
This sequence comes from Oscillospiraceae bacterium, assembly GCA_009785345.1. GTDB lineage: Bacteria > Bacillota > Clostridia > Oscillospirales > Oscillospiraceae > WRMH01. The sequence continues at coordinate 3,314 of WQWL01000072.1, read as the reverse complement.
TAATAATTTGGACAGCATGGTCAATAGACGGTATATCTGTTTTGCAAATACACAATCTAATCCCTTCTGAACAACGAAAACTTTTAATATACGCTGGAGCTGTATTCCATACTTTTAGCCCATTCTTTTCCAGTTTGGCTGTTAACGATTCTGCTGTGGTGTTATTCAATTCAATATAGGCAAATATTCCAGTAGGTGGCACAAAACAATTTGCTAAATCTCGTAATTCATTTTTGCACGCTCTCTTTAGTGCATCCATTCTCCTTTCATAGAAAATTTTTGTGCGCTTAACATGAGAATAGTACATATTACTGCGGAGATATATTTCTAAAGCTCCTTGCGAATGTACAGACGAATTTATATCCATTGAGCTTTTCATTTCAATAAATCTTTCTTGCAGTTTCTCTGGTATTATCGCCATACCCAATCTTAATCCCGGCAAGAGTGTTTTAGAGAAACTCCTAACGTAAATGACAATGTTATCAACATCAAAAGATGCAAGTGGATCGTTTTTGGAGTTAATTTCTAAATCAGCAAGATAGTCATCTTCCACTATATAAACTCCATACTTCTTCGCTAGACGCAAGATTTCCTTTTTCTGCTTAATCGTGTAGGAAAAGCCTGTAGGGTTCTGAAATCGTGGCATTGTATAAAAGAATTTGATTTTGTTTTGGGAAAATATCCTTTCAAGTTCAGATAAGTCAATACCGCTTGCTGTTCTTTGTATGCCATGCACGGGAATTTTGTTGATGTTGATTATATTCATCATAACATTATATGTTGGCTGTTCAACAAGAATGGTATTATGGTCGTGTGGAAAAGCCATTAAAGCAAGTATGAATAATGCTTGTTGTGCGCCACTTGTGATGAAAATATTTTGTTCTTTAGTAAATATTTGATACGTTGTCATATGCTTCTCAAGAATGTTGGTAAGTTCAGGCATACCTTTTGGTGGAGAGTATGAAAACAATTTTTGCTCATACAAAGAAATTGCTTTTTCCATGCAATGATGAAAGTCTTTGTATGGATTGATTTCATTGGCAGGATTTGTAGTAAGCATATCGATAATAGACGACTTTTCATCTTCAATAGCAATGGATTTAACTACATAGTATCCACTTTTGGCAACAGCATATATCCAATGTTCGGTTTCAAGTTGCTTATAAGCTCTTATAACTGTATCTGCGTTAAGTGCCATCTCTTTGGCAAGCGTTTGAATAGAGGGAATTTTATTCCCAGGCTTATATAAGCCGTTGAGAATTTTATCCTTTACGGTATTTACAACGTATTCATATTTATAGTCTGTCATAGGTACACCTCGAATCTATATCGGTATAGATTCATTATTGTATCATTGAAAATGCTTGCCATCAAGTATATAGTGAGTTTTAGAAACTTCAATATTAGAGCAAATGGGGAGAAACCACATATGTTTGAATTAAGCAAAGACAGCTATGGAATATTGCTTAAACCTGTACTGCAAACTCCTTTTAATATGTTAATGGCGCGCTCCGTTATTGAACGCCATGCTGATGGCAGAATTTTTGTTGATTCTTGTGAATCACCTCAATCTTTCTATATTGTACATTCATATGGTATGACTTTTTTGTGTGGAGATTGTAGTAACGACATGTTTAATAAAGGGCTGTTTGATTATTTTAACGGCATTTCATGGAATAGAAAGAATGATGAATGGTTACAAGCGTTTCATAGAGATTGGGACGCTGTTATGGGCTGTCTCGTTGATGAACATAAAGCAATTTCATATAGTCGATTAAATTTTAAATTTAGCTCCGCTGAATTTAACGAAAAATATAATCAAGTAGATAAATCGCAATATGAGATAATTTCGATACCTATGGATATGCTGTTTAAAATAAGTGGGAGCGTAGTGCCTAAAGATTATTGGAGAACTCCAAAGCAGTTTTCTGAGATTGCGAAAGCTTTTACAGTTATTATTGACGGCAAGCCTGTCTCAACTGCATTTACCTCTGCACGGCACGATGATAAACTTGAAATTGGAATCGAAACAATAAAGGAATATCACGGCAAAGGACTTGGGTATTTGGCGTGTGCTAAGTTGATTGAGTATTGTATTGAGAACAATTTAGAGCCTGTTTGGTCTTGTCGTTTAGAAAATACAGCTTCAGCAAACTTAGCTAAAAAACTTGGATTCAATGAAGTCGCACGTTTCCCATATTATCACATACCAAAATAGCTATATAAATAGTCCTTGCGAGTGTGATAACACCTGCCAGACGGCATATAAAAAAGCCGTCATGTGGCAGATGATTTAGTATGCCTATAGCAATGTATTAGCAGTACGCCGGCGGTTTTGATAAGTATAATCAGAGGTGGTTTTCTTTTTGCACAGTTATGGCTGATAAAGCCAGTAACAGTGGGATTTTTTGATTTCAAGCTGTGCAGGTAGCTGCCATGCACAGGTGCACTGCCGACATCGGCAAAAGTTATAAGTCGGACGATTCTATTCTCGAAAATTATTATTCTTATGGAAAAGATATACTTGCCGCGAGGGATGGCGTAGTTGTAAAAGTCTGTAATAAGCATTTGGACAAACTAAATGCCACTAGCGAGGATGAGCTTACGAACCCCGTAATCATCGGAGATGTCATCATATCTATAGGTTGCTATATCTTTAGTGTTTTCCATATATTTCAACCCCTTCCGACAAAACATTTCTATAAAATGGCGATATGGGTAATCTACTCATAAATAAATCTTCGTTATTCAGAAGAACACTGACAATTAAATCGTGTTCAAGACCAATATCGCTGGCAATTCTATCAATTTCACTTTCCAATGTTTTGTATTCAACTTCATCAACATCTGCAAGAACCATTATATCCAAATCCGAATAATCATTATAATCACCCCGGGCATATGAACCATAGAGGATAATCTTACGCAGCCTATTACCCATAATGCTTTGCGTGCTGCGACTCAATTCATTTGCAATAGGAATAATGGTTGGGTTTAACTCAATCACAACTCATGCCCTCCCGTTCTTCTTATTCTGTTTAGTATAACACATCTCAACGCTGTTTTGAATATATAAGTATAGCTTTGATTGTGTCAAGTTTTCGTAGGATATTTTTTTAGTCGCCCAAAAGTGTTCATGTAAATAATTTGAGAAGCACTTGAGTTCCAGTTCTTTTTCCGTTGATTGGCAATGCTCCAATAGCATCTGGATGAGGCAATCCTCTTGACCATTTTCGATTTTTCTTTAGAAAGTCTCTGTTTGCCTTAGCCGCAGTGCTAACTAGTGGCAATGGAAGTTCGGGCTTTTCCGGCAG